>QCWC01000249.1 GCA_013114705.1 Candidatus Nitrosocosmicus sp.
TATTTGCAAAACAAAACCTGAAAGCTGCGCGGCTCCGCCGCGCCCAGCCTTTTAACACTGGGATAACTAAGAACACGCATAATGACCAATAGAATCGAATTATCAATAACCCAATTAGACTTTGAAGAATTAGGAATATGAGAGTATTTCGTTACAAATTAAAATTCGTAAAGAAATGAAGGAACGATGCGCCGCCCAAGCGGGTGGCGCTTCCTCCCATTGCTAATAAGAACTTATTTGATATTAGTAACGTTTTATTGTTCCTTCCCTGTACTTTTTCCTCATTTCCCAACCACGGAAGGATCTTGTTCTCAATTTGTAGTTACAGCACAGACAATATACATTAGTTTCCCAATTTATGAATATCTCACAAATACTACATCTCTTTTGACCTTCTTTATATCTTGAAGGAATACTGTGATTCCTTTTTGCTTTATATCTTATACATATTCCATTACAGCTCATATTGATTAGAACGGGAGAAAGAATCTTAATGGAGAATAAATATTTTATTAGCTTGAGATAAGGTAATGTGACCGTAGATAGACCAATCGTTTTTCTAAAACTTTAACTTACAATATATTATGATTAAGGGAAAAGTTATAGGAGATTCCAGAGTATTAAAGGGAGGAAGAGTTACAATACCCATTAAAGTGAGAGAAAAACTGCACGTCAAGGATGGTGATTTCTTAACTTATATTGAAACACAAAATGGACAAATTAGAATAATCAAGTCAGAGTTTGATATCGATGAGATGGTAAAACAAATAGAACAGTTAAGAAAGAAAGGATTATTATTAATTGGAGATGATGTTGATATAAAGAAATCATTGGAAAACTTCATGCATAACTTCCCTGACAACTATGATTAAACATGCGATAGTCTTGATGGATAATTTTTCAATTAATTTAGCAATTCCTTAATCAACTCACTTAACACCGGCCTCATTCTTTTTGTAATTATTTAAATCCAGTGTTAAGGCGAATTAAAATCATTTGTCCTTTGCCTTCGTGTCGCCCAAAGGCCGAACGGGCCTTTGGGCTTTCAATACTTCTGCAATACTAATTGTTTCGATTTTGGATACATATTTTAAGTCCTATGGGTTTTCTCTGCATTATTGCGGATAAGTATAATCATAACTATGGGGATAATAGTTACAGCATTATTATCATCGCCATTAATTGTTCTCGATAGTTCTGGACATCGAGATGGCTGTCATAGATGGCATAGTTGTCCTTCGGATAATGGAAGCTATGTTTGTGGGGATTTGGGATATGATGACGAATGTGGTGGCAGTGAAGATGACGATGATAAGGAGGAAGACAACGAAGATTCGAGAAGTTCGTCAAATGATGATGACGATGATAACAGTAATAATTCAAATTCGGATTATAATAGAAATGAAAATAACGATGAGACTACCAAAACTTCACTAACTAACAGTAATTCAATTTCATCTGACCTTTGTTCTGGAAATGCAAATTGTTTTTCAGGGACTATTTCAAAGGTGATTGACGGAGATACAGTTGAAGTTGATGGTCAAGTCACAATCAGGTTGGCATTGATCAATACTCCAGAACAGGGTGAACAAGGATATCAAGAAGCAAAGGATTTTCTTGGCACGTTTTGTAGAGTTGGAGAGAAAGCCCTGGTCGATGAAGACGATGGTCAAAAAGGCGGAAGCTATGGTAGAATGATTGGTCTAGTTTATTGCGGTGACGACAGGTCATTATCAAATCAATTGCTAATAGAAAATGACTATGCACAAATCTTAGAAGAGTATTGCGAACGTAGTGAGTTTTCTGACCGAGATTGGGCCAAAAAGAATGGCTGTGATTGAGGAATTTAGTTACTTTTCAGATATCGATTAATATGAATGGTTTAATGTAAAATGGGTAGTTTAGCAGTAGCCATATTCCTTGCATTAGTGACTATATTCATCATAGGTTATGTGGTATATCAGTTATCCTATTTTGTAGGTATCAACAATCAAGTTATGGAAACGTATGATCAAATGGAGAAAATTCAAAAGGGAGAACAGTCGTCATTTAGACCTCCACTTCTTATAATGTTGTATTAAAGAAGCAACAATTCTCTCTTTATTTCTATCAAACGCAGTATATGAGATTAAGTAATTTATTTGTCAGTGTAATATCTCGATTTTTAACATTCAGGAGAATACAAGACAAGATTTAATTATTGATGTATCAAAAATATTGAATTTCAATAGGAACAAAAATTACAACAATACACAGAAGTTCACATATTCTGAAAATAAAATATAAACTTTAGCGCCGCCTTCGCGTCACGGATAATCTAGTAGACTTCGGATCAACGTAACCAAAAATTATACCATGGTTTTAAGAGTTTAAGAATATTAGAATTATCGAGTAAATGTTAAATAATTAATTCTAGAGGCTAAGATATGTTTGAGTCCAAATCTTTTCAAAATCATATAAGAACAATAGCTAAGGAAAACAATGCAAGATCTATCATGTATTGTGGTGTTGGAAAAAAGTGATAAATAGACAATTAGCAGTATTTGTCACAACAGGATTGTTAATCATGTCACTATTCCTTAGCTCAATAATGATCTTTGACTATTCTGTTATGGGAAAACCAGTTTGGGGACCAGCAGGTGATAAAAAATGTACATCGGACTTTTTCTCACGAACATGTTGTTGGATAGATGATGACGGCGGCTATATTCACGAGCGATGTGAAACTTGTACTGATATGGGTGATGGAACATACGCCAATTGTAAAATCAAAGACGGACCGGTTGCCGCAGAAGATCCCGCTACACCACCGAAACCTCCAAAAGGAAACATCGATGGAACCCGAGCCCCTCTTAATAATGGTGTATCAGATCAGACTTTTACTTCTGATGAAAACGACAAAACTGGTGAAACAAAGAATGCAGAAACTTTAACACAATTGGAAGAAAAACCTTCTCAAGATTTGTCTTCGTCCTCCTCCTCCCCCTCCTCGACTGATAGTCTTAATGGAGAACAAACAGCAAGCTTGTCAAAGAAAGGCAGTGGCCAAAGCTCCCCTGTTCCTCCTGAATGTCCAAAACAAGGACCAATTCCACCGGATTGTACTATGAAACCAAAGTTTTAGAATAATAGCCGTGGTTATCTTTTATTTTCTTGTTTTTCCATTGGCTAAGTAGTTCCTTCATCAACACCACCAATACAGGTATTATCCTTTTTGCAATTATCTCGTTTATGTCGGGTCTATAATAGTGATTCACAAATACAGAACTAGTCATAAGTACACTTAGTATCAATGACCCATTCCTTTATTTCTTAGAATCGATGTGATTTTCTTTGTAAAGGTTATAGAGGAAGATCAATTCCCATCATCTTAAGTTTTAGATAAATACTCTTAATTTCAATTTGTTGTAAACTAAATCATCTCTGAGTTGTGTACTATTAGTTAGGATTCTTAATTACCGGAAACTGGATCTCTAGAAATAAATCTGGACATTGCCTTACCA
>QCWC01000019.1 GCA_013114705.1 Candidatus Nitrosocosmicus sp.
AATCACTAATACTCAAAAATATTTGAACTTACTCTATCTGGTAACTGCATTAATTATAACAGTTGGAATTTCAACAACAAACTTTAGTAGCAGTTATTCCCAGCCAGTACCCCCTATATCAAATGAAACTATAAACTTTACTAATTGGAATCAAACATTGATAAATGAACCTGCGAATATCTTTTGCAATGAGTCTGGGGAATGTGGAGGAATAGTAGAAGTTGTTTTTGAGAGCGATAATACGGTAGTTTTAGAGTCATTCAACAATTATCACATATTTAGGTTAGCCGATCTGATACAAAATGTTGGTGGGTTTCAAATAGTGGATGTATCCGCCACAACTGCACAAGATGGGGGCATAAAATACTTGGTTGTAATGACAAAGTAGAATTCCATCTATTATTTTTAGTCTAAAATCTATATCCAGCATTTTCCAGATGGCGGCGGCATCATTTTATTTGATTAAGAGTCAGACAAGGATATTTTAGTCGAACACGATAAGGTCACAGTCTCGACAATAACCTTATCATCCCATATCCGCACGAAATTGTAGAGAATGAATTCCACTGCTAGACTCCAGTGCTTTATCCATTATTGGTTCGAAAGCAAGTGGAATATTTACTTCATTGACTACTTTATTGGTTTTATTCTTGATTGAGGTGTATTCTTTTGCAAATTCAATGCTCATATATTTAACACCAGAAAAATCGAATATTATCTCGTCGTAAGGAATGTCTAATATTGTTTTCTCTAATTCCTTTTTAGTATCTGGCTTCAGTACCAAATTGGAAGTAAATAGGTTTGTAATGTATCCAACATAAAGAACTGACATTTTAATCATAGTAGAAGAAATTAGCTGTTTAGATTTAGATATTTCTGCTAATTGTTATAAGCTCATTTCTAACTAGAAATGTTATACGTCAATTATAGAACCTCTGATTTACAGAGTGCCTCTACCAATATTTTGTCTTGCTATTCGACGGTTACACGCCACCTTATTGGTGATGATAATATGATATTACAAAACCATTAACAAATTTGATACCACATTGCTGATATTGCAATAGATAATATATGTGAAAGAACCGCGATCAATTGCTGCTCTTATCCTTATAAGGAATCATAATAATACTTATATTGAGAGTGTGAACAATTTGAGTTTACATGCAAAAATTAACCCTAATGATCAAAAACATATATTCTAAAAAAGCAATAGGTTGTAAAAATATGATGTTCTTAACTCTCGTTTTGTTGCCTATAGTATCATTTACCTTTTATCCTAATCATATGGTTATTGGTCAAGAGAAGCAAGAGAATTATGCATCTAAAAATAATTTAATTTGTCAGTTGGAAGAATACATAAAAGCACCCATCGGATCAAATATGCAACAAGTATTTAACATATGCAGTTACCAAAAGTCAATCGGATATAATCAATCTATAGCAGAATTATGTTTTATATTCAGCGGAAATAGTATTGATATTATAAATGCATATTGTGATAAAGTGAGCCCAAATCAAACCTCTACTCCACCAGTAGCAGCACCAACTGCTACGGCACCAACTGCTACGGCACCAACTGCTACGGCACCAACTGCTACGGCACCAACTGCTACGGCACCAACTTCCCCAGTAGTAAATGAAAATAACGCTACACTAAACAGTCAAAACAACGTGGATGATGGGTCAAAACTTACAATATTTGATGGGATAACAAAATTTTTCTCGGGTGCCTTTAATCCCTAACCTGGGTTAATATTCATTTAGTTCCATTAAATGAAAACATTGGTTTATTAACAAAGCTTTTATCAGAATATGTTATTAAGATAGGATATAATGAAGACTCTTCAGATAGTGACCTTTGGTAATGATGATCAAGATGGTATTGCATTGGGGATCAGGAACTTTCCAATTCATCAACTAATTCTTATATGTTATTCTGATGACGAATCAAAAGCTAACGATTATTTAAAGAAAATAGGAACAATAATCGGTATTGGTTCGGAAATTATTGTATTAGAAAAGGAAAATGTTGTAAATGAGGTTATTGAACGAGTTAATGAAATATTGTTGAAGAAAAGCTTAGAATATCAACAGATATTAATGAATGTAAGTTCCGGAGATAAATTAATTACTTGTTCAGCTCTGTCTTCAGCCTTTATCAATGGAATTAAGGCATTTGCAACTGACCACATTCATAAAGTACCTCTGCTTTTGCCAGTTCTCAAATTTAGCTACAGTGAAGTTATTTCGGATACAAAGATAAAGATTCTAAAAAGTATTGATAGCATTGGTGGATTGGTAAGCAGTTTGGAAGAATTAGAACAAATTTCTGGGTACGGCAAGCCCCTACTAAGTTATCATGTACAAGGCGGAAAAGAGAATAAGGGACTTGCCGATTTGGAGTTGGTTGAGGTGGAAAAAGGAGACAGAGGAAAAACAGTAATAAGAATTACTACGTTGGGGAAATTAATGGTTAGTTCCAATCTCATAAACTCTTCTCAGCATTAAGCAATTATTTTGGAGAATCACAAAAAAGCTGCATATAGTCTCTAATCCTTGTATTGAATTTAAATCATTATTCTACATGGTGGACATATGGTAAATTGTTGATTGATACGGTTTAAGTAAAAGAACGATATATTAGATTTTTGCTATTTTAAATTACAAACAACAATAATCATACTCACTATATTCAAGATATACTTGTTAGTCAGATCATAGCTGTCGAACCAAATAATACTTTACTAACAGGCTATACAATCCAGGATGTTCATTTTTCAGTTTTTCTTTGGATGCTAGCAAGTAACGACTTTCGCTTTTAACTTCTCTTTAATGATTTAAATCCAAATACGTGTAAGTTATCCCCTTCTAACAAACAACCGTCATTTTATTATAGTGTCCTTTTGGGTAGTGGCGACAGACACAGCTTTTTCTATCATCTGTTGGGCATTCTCAAGTATAGGAGTTGACTGGTGAGCTAACAACAGTTTTTCAACCTTGATATTCAAAAGTCTTCTTGCTGATATTATGGAAGTTTCCCAATCCTTTGTTACTACAGAAGGAGGAACAAATAACCCGTCTGTATTTGAAATAGAATTAAAAAGAACGTCTCCACCAATGAAAATACGACGTTCTTTGTCATATAGGGAAATATGGCCTAGTGTATGCCCAGGCGTATGAATAACTTGCAAAGTGTTTGCCTATAGTGTCGCCGTCTTTCAATAGTCCATCAATGACAATTGGACCAATGCTTAGGTTTCCAAATTTTTCTGTTACTTTGTCAATACTAGTACACATTAGCTTCAAAACGTGCTCAAGGGCGTCCCTATCGGGTGGACCATTATATTTTAGGTCATGTGATAAGTATACAGCCTATATCCAATGTGAATAAATTTTGGCACCTGTCTTTCTCTTTAGTGCATTGGCAGCCTCAACATGATCTGGATGCAGATGTGTTAGAACAATTCGATTTATGTCGTGGATATCGATACCGGCTTCTGATAAATATGATTCAAACGTTGGAGTACTACAAGTAAAACAAGTGTCTATAAGAGTATAATCTCTGGGATCTTCTTCGATTATATAGGACACCATTCCTACAGTTGGTATAGGATGGTCTAGTCCATCCATGGAATGCACCTTTGGTGTGATCTCTACCATGGAATATTATAGTTAATCCTAGCAATAAGGCTTTTGGTAAATAAACCACAAACATTGCAAATACGTATACTCATAATTGCATAACTAATTGTTGACTATTAGATGCAGCGTTACGACGGTGATACCTTCCTAACACTGTCGATATTATTAGAAGAAGAAAAAACTGGCATATTTTAACGATAACTACATGATTATTAAAAATTAGTAGTTGTTGCTTTGGATAAGCTTTGAAATTCGTTCCAGTATTTCTCAAACATAATCTCTTGTACAAATATTTGATGTCTCTCTTCCGAACAAGTCGCTTCTAATTGTCCATGCTGAGTATATTTTATTTGGATCATGTGTTTATTATCACTCAATACTACCATCTCATCAAAGTTGCCTACAAGTCTATTCATAAACTCTAAATGAATCTTATTAGTCTTTGTTGTCTTATTTATTGAATCAATAACTTTTATCAATCTTTCGTCAACAGCATCAATTAAAAATTTGATACTCGTATCATTCTTTATTAAATATGACAAACAGTTAAGGAAATTGACATCATTGTTTTGTAATACCCGATTTAATATCTTTGCTGAGGAAAATATGAGTAACTCTTTTCTACTCTGCTCTACTAAGCATTTGATTTCATTGTCTATTTCATCAGGATTTGTAATAATAAATTTACTACCTTGACGTTCTAACTCTCTTATCCTTGAAGGAACCGATATTCCAATATCCCATAATTGCTCAAAAAGTCTTTGTTGTTTTTCTACCAGAGGCTTATAATTACTAAATACCCCCTGGGCTGGGGGCTGATTATCTATAAGTAGTATATACATCATATAACACCTAGAATCCATTATTCCAAAATTTCCTCGAATTCCATCTAAATGTCGTATTTCGCCTAAATCATATAGGTCGAATGTGTCAATATTATCTTGTGTAAACTCTATTACAAACCTCGATTTGATTCCTCTGGTTTTCATTCTTTTTCTTCCGATAGAAAATCCTTCTTTAAAGTTGTTGAGAAGAAAAGTTGTAAATTGAGCATCCCACACACTATCAAAACCCTTTTCACAAACTTCTACTGCATTTAGGCTGAGATCTGCAATTTGGTCCCAGCCATGAATTACTTCGGTTGTTATTGGATGATACTGGCGTGATTCCTTGATTCGATTTAAGGTATATACATCCATGTAAGCTCTGAGATATTGATCCCTTGATTCGATTTAAGGTATATACAATAGCATAATTCTTTCTATAGGTTTCAAGAAGAAAACTCTAGTAGTCATTTGAATTATCCGAATTTCAAACTATTTCTTATATCTATATTAGATGTGGCTTCAATGTTTGGTATAGCAAGACTTACCGAATTGACTATTATTCCAAGAATTGATACAAATACAATGGTCATTACTAATTTAAATTTTTTCATGCAGGATAGTATGAATCCGTATATTTAAAGTCACTGATTAATACCTTATTTGTAACAAAGAATCAACTTTGAATTTTATGGGATGTTTTACTTTAGGATCTAGTTGGAGATAAGATGTCTTCTGGACCTTGTCAAATATGAAGAAATATTCTTATTTGAAACCATTACTTCAATTATTTACTCTGTCAATTTGTTTCTCGTATCACTAAATCCGGATTGGTTTTCAAGTGTTAAATGAAGAAAGCTTTTTGATTAATAAGTCAAGGTCTTGATGAACTATATGTTCTCTTGATTGGAATCCAGTGTGAAACATGGAGTTTATTCACATTGAACTGTATCCCCACGCGCCCAAACAAATGATACTGTATATGGGAATTTTCACCTACGTATTGTATAAACGTTGCAATATATTCGCCAATCGCATGCCCATCTATTTTTAACTCGGGCCAAATAGTATATCTGCAAACTAGGTGAAGATAATGAATGTAAGAGTCGACATCTATCTCTTTAAACCAAAGGATCAAAAATTCTTTTGGTATTCTATTGCTGGCGTTATAGGCTATCCTGGATATAGAATTATTATCTGGAATCAGGTCAAGAATTGATTTTGGCGTCTCATATCTCATCGATATTAGCCCACAAAACTTTTCAAACAAACCTATCCCATTCTGCTTATTGAACTAACAATAGAACGCCTTGGTTTTTGCAAAGAGCTAACAATTTAGGTTATATGTTAGTACAATAATCAAGTCTACTAACCAATATTATCATTTTTTACTTTGCAATATTTATTTTATTTATTTTTTTGCTTTTTTATATCTTGTTGTTATTGTTGTTGTTTTGGTGAACTACTCGTCCTACCTCACCTGTTTTTGGCTTTCCAATTCTTCCAATGATGGTGGGATTGAATTTATGCTTGGCTAGCTCTTCAACTATCGTTGGAGCAAGGTCCTTGGACACAATTATCACGTTGGTATCTGAAGTTGACGCACCAATATTGGCTATTAGATGCTCCTTTGCCAAAAACGTAGAGACGTCTTTGTCTACATATGGTATTTGTTGTTGATCGATTACCATCTCTTTATTTATTAATTGTGATAGTTCCTTAAACGAGGAAATACCATTCTTTGAAATCGGGTGTGTTACTAATATATTGGAATTTACGTCAAATTCATTTTCAAAATCTGGCAAATATTTTGAAACAATTCTTCCAAGCGATAACCTTGGTTCTGTAAGATTTTTTAATGCCAGATCCTTTAGCTGAATTACTTTCTCTAAATCTATTCCATAGCTATTCATTTTTTTCAAAACTATTTCATTGTCGAGGGTAGAAATTATGTACAGCCCTAAACAAGCTAATAGTCCTATTTTATCAGTAACTATTATCTGCATATCTTGTTGTACTAGATCATATTTATTGGGTAACTCTTTGTGAGTATTGCCCACAGCTGTGGTACCAAAAAAAAGACTTCCTAATTTCAAAGAACTATAGTCTTCAAAAGTAAAGTTGTATTTTATTGTAAAACTATCGATATTTTTCCTAATTTCATCAAGCATTTCATCGTTTGGAGCGTCATAGATAGGATAAAGTTTTATATCTTTGGTACATCCAACAAGATTCAAAAGATTTATCGCCTCTGTGAGAGATATTTCCATATGAATTGGAGATCTTATAGATTGGGTAACATCTGTTGCCTGGGTGTTAGAATTAGTTACAACGGTATATCCAGTTTTGTTCCCTCTGTGAGACTTTATATGATCAAATAATATAAAATGAAAATCTTTTTTGACATTTGTAGGAATAATGGATAACTTATCTATCTCAATTTTTGAATCAATCGAATTTGATATTTTCTTTATTTCCTCAACTATAAGGTAGTCGTCATAGACTACGTTTTTACCATATTTTAATATCGTAACGGCCTTTTTAGTCTTTAAATCCTCGTGTCTGAGCTCCTCATCGACTTTATAAATTCTCCTAATTATTTCTGCCTCTTTTTTTTCTGGATAGTGAAAATAACTATAGTAACTAGGTATTGTTATTCTTAAATTATTTCTTTTAAATTCATTAGCAATGTTATCATAATGTTTTAACTCATTGGAACAATCGGGTAACCATCTCAACGGATCAAAGCCCAGATTTTTATACTCTGAAAATAATTCCCACTTTTCTAAACTCAGACCCTTAATTCACCTACCACGAGTTCTATTTACTAGGATACTCTCCCTAATAAACTAGATGTCATTCCATTCCATTCCATTCTATTGCATCTACATAACGCTTAATATGAGATAATGTTATCTGAGTTAAATCATTAATTATTATTACGTTGTCGTCCAACACTACTGCTGATACTATTAGAAAAACTGAATTTATTAACCGTTTTTCTGCAGATCCCGATAAATTTGAAGCAGAATCTGCAGAAGAACTTTTATCTATGTCTCTAGAGACTTTTGCTCCAAAAATCGCTTTTGCATCCAGCTTTGGAGCAGAAGATGTGGTAGTAATCGATTTGATGCATAAGGTTCATGGTGACAAAATCCGGGTTTTTACCTTGGATACGGGCAGGCTCAATCCTGAAACCTATGATGTAATGGACCAGATACGAGAAAAATATTCCATATCTATCGAGACCATGTTTCCAGACTATTTGGAAGTAGAAAAAATGGTTACAGAAAATGGCTTCAATCTAATGTACGACAGTATAGAAAAAAGAAAACTGTGCTGTGCAATTCGTAAAGTTCATCCATTAAGAAGAATGCTAAAAACTCTAGATGCGTGGATAACTGGATTGAGACGTGATCAGACTGCTACACGATCTGATGTAAAAAAAATTGAACTAGACGCTTCAAATAACAACATTGTCAAGATTAATCCTATTGTGGATTGGACCAATGATATGGTCTGGGACCACATAAAAAAGAATGATATTCCTTACAATAAATTACATGACAAGGGCTATCCGAGTATAGGCTGTGCCCCATGTACTCGTGCAATAAAACCCGGTGAAGACTTGAGAGCCGGCAGATGGTGGTGGGAAAATGATTTTCATAAAGAATGTGGTTTGCATTGGAACAAGTGATATGATTAGGAGAAGAAGAAAAAAAGAATGAAATAGCCTACTTATTAATTCATAAAATAATGCCTGCTGTTACTAGACCACACGGTGGTAGTTTAACAAATAATTTTGTAGATGTATCCAAAATTGACAAGGATCTTTTTACTTTAGATGTAGATATTGGACTAAGAAAGGAAATAGAAAATATTTCTTTTGGAGTATTTAGTCCCTTGAAGGGATTCTTAAATGAGCAAGATTTCCTTAATGTTGTTAGTAAAGGCAGACTTGCCAATGATTTGCCTTGGACGATTCCTATTGTACTGGATGCTGACGAGGAAGTAGCAAAAAAAGCCAAGGATTCCTCTCAAATTGCATTAAGAAGCAACAGCAACAACAACACTGATAACAACCAAATCTTTGCAGTTATGAGTGTAGAAGATGTCTATAGCTTTGACAAAAAAGCCAGTGCAAAGTCAGTGTTTCAAACAGATGATCCTATGCATCCTGGTTTCCAAAAGTTTGTTACAATGAAAGATAAACTTATTGGAGGCCAAGTAAGTGTTGTTGGTTCTTCTTCCTCTTCCTCTTCTGATTCTTCTAACAATAGTTTTGATGGCAAATTTCGTCTAACTCCCTCAGAATCAAGAAAAAAGATCCAAGATCAAGGTTGGGAGAGTACCGTTGCATTTCAAACCCGAAACGTTCCTCATGTAGCTCACGAAATGTTACAAAAAGCTGCATTGAATATTTTTGATGGTCTATTCATAAATCCCTTAATAGGCAAGAAAAAGAAAGGCGATTTTAAGGACGATGTGATTCTTAATTCATATACTGTTTTAATAGATAATTATTATCCCAAATCTAGAATCATATTTTCTACGTTACATACGGAAATGAAATATGCCGGACCACGAGAGGCTATTCACCATGCAATTATGCGTCAGAATTTTGGCTGTTCTCATATTATTATTGGAAGAGATCATGCCGGTGTTGGTAACTACTACTCTCCTTTTGCTGCACATGAAATCTTTAAGGATTATCCAGAACTAGAAATCAAACCGATTTTTTTCCCCGCCTTTTACTTTTGTAAAAAGTGTCAAGGCTATGTAAATGAACGTACCTGTCCACATGAAGGGTCTGACTTTAGAGAAGAATTATCTGGAACTAAAATGCGGAAAATGTTTTCGTCTGGAGAATTGCCACCTTCACATTTGATGCGTCCTGAAATTTCCAAAGTTATTTTATCCTTTCCGGAGCCATTTGTTGAATAGCATTGAGGTATATATTCTACAAATATATACTCGATTTACGGAAAAATAATAATATGATATTTAATTTTGGAAAAATATTATCCTCTTTTCATGTTTGTCACTACTATTGTCTATTGATTATGGTTTTATCTATAGTACTAGTTAGTATTTCTTTTCAAAATTTTTCATTCTCTCAAATGCAAGCTAACAGTAGTCCTCAAGACTTGCAAACGATCAAAACTAATACATCTGAAAATTTTGTAATACCATTTGGCGATACCAACAATGATAGACGAAATCCTGTTGAATATGTTTTTGACGAACCAAAGTCAAGTAATTGGATTATTTCAATATACAATAATCTTAGCTACTATAATAGCCCGGATTCCAAAACCATAATTAAACTTCAGGAAAGACCTCCTAGTGAAAAATTCGTTGAATTGATGTTATTTGGTAATCAATCAAAGAGGTTTATTGTATCTGTTAATACAAATGACACCGGATACATTCGAATGTATGAAAACAATCAAAATGGATGGTCTACAGATGGTCCTGTAATTGTATCTCATGCTAATGTCCAAGGATTGACTGTGACCAATGGAAAAAGAATTGTATTAGATAAACTAGGAATGGAAGGATTTGATGTGGGCTCCATTATCGTTTATGGAAAGGATGATTCGGCCAGTCCAGATTCCACATTTGCTGGTTCTGTTCAATTCCAGGTACTTAGTGGTGACTATTCTCAATCCGTGCTTTATTATATGCCTCTGATAATGGTAGTGGTTGTGGGCGGAACAGTAATAACTTTACTAGTTATAAAGAAGCGGCGTTAAGCTGTGTGTAAACAGGGGAATTGATCAACTCGAAGAGAGAGAATAGGTGAGTGTTTGTATTTTTACCAATTCTCTTTTTCCCATTCGCTCATTCCTTCTCTCCCTCTCTATCTTTCCCTTTTTCCTTTAACTGGCCACTACACACATACATCTTGAAAAAAAATCATCTGTCTAATATGATGCAATAATAGTTGTTGCAGTAGTTAGTTACAGAAAATAGAATTGTCTACTACTAGTTATTGTGTTTTTGCGCTCGTGCTTCTTCTTTCCACTTTAGTCTCATCTGAGTAATATTTACAGATCTTCCTCAAATTACAGTAATTGCATTTGGGTTTTAGCGGTAGACAAATATTTTGACCGTATCTCACAAATATTGAATTTAACCTAATCCAGTGTTTTTTGTCTGCATATTTACCCAACAATTCTTTCTCTGTTTCTTGAGGTGTTTTTGTATTATCAACAAGCCCCAATCTGTTAGAAATCCTGTGAACATGAGTATCCACAGGTATTGCTGATTTTTGAAAAGCATATACCAGTACACAATTGGCAGTTTTTCTTCCAACTCCTGGCAGCTTTAACAATTCTTCTTCGTTATCTGGTACTATCCCTTGAAATTTGCTTTCAATGATTTTTGCAACTTCTTTGATTCGAATTGCTTTGACATTGTAAAAACCCACTGATGAGATTTCTTTTTTGATATCCTCTGGATTAGCTTTTGAAATATCTTTGACTCCTTTATACCTTTTAAATAATCTTGTTAACGCCTTTGTGGTGTTTTCATCTCTTGTTCTGGAAGAAAGAATTGTGCCTATCAGAATTTTGAATGGATCGCCACTCTCACTCTTGTGTAAATCTTCTAGAGCTGTCACTCGTAAAAAATTGTTGGAATTTAATGCACTTTCCATCTCGTCAATTATACGGGACAGATCATGCATTTGCTATGCTATTATTGTCTCTTCTTTATTCTTGCTCTTCCTGTCTTTCTAGGTGAAATATTGCCTACTTTAGCACCAGGTGGGGTATTTCTTCCAACAGATGATGGGTGACCAATGTGTTGGTGTCTTCCTCCTCCGTGTGGGTGATAAACCGCAGCTTGGGCAATACCTCTTACCACTGGATATAATCTTCCTCTTGACTGCATGAATTTGGCCTTATTTCCTGCCTTAAGGAATGGTTTTTCTCCCTTACCCCCTCCAGCAATAATCCCAATCATTGCACGACATCTGGGATTCATGTCTAATATCATGCCAGACGGAAACTTTATTTTTACACTGTCAATTGAGTGTGAAAATACTATTGCTGATGATCCGGCGGCTTTAATCATTTTTCCACCATCACCATAGTGTCTTTCTATATTACATACTACAGTTCCATCAGGAATTGTACCCAGGTCAAGAATATTTTTAGGTACCGGTTTTGCTCCATTTCCTATCTCGATTTTACTTCCTACGGCTGTACCTTCTGTAGCCGGAACATAATAATAATTATTATCATCAAATTTAATTTTAGCAACTGGTGCATCTCTTCCTCGTTCGTGTACTAGATCCATTACGATACCGTTATGAAGTTCGCTAATTTCAAAATTAGGATACTTAGTGGGAGCTATTTTTCCAGTGATGATTGCTCTGAATTGTTTGCCTCCTCTGCCTCTTCTTCGTACTAATGTCCTTTTTCCCAATTAAATCTATATACCGATCTAAGAGTCCCGCTATTAAATTTATTCTTAGATACAATAAACCCAAATTCATGTATGTTGTATTAACGAAATTGACCACATTTATCTGAAATATCTTTTAATTAAGGAATATCTTGTGCGGGTATCAGCTAAATAAATAATAAAGTTATAAGGAGTCACGACGTTATAGTATTGTAATTATGAGCCAAAACACCATATCACTAAAGGTGCTTGAAGCATATACCCGAGACGTAGGCCGTGGTGTTGCTAGAATTGATTATGATTCTATGGATGCTTTGAGCGCATCTACAGGTGATGTCGTGGAAATAAGGGGTAAACGTAAGACTGTTGCAAAGTGTTTACCTCAGGTAAGGGTATCATACGAGTTGATGGTCTTGTCAGAAACAATGCGGGAGTGGCTATTGGTGACACTGTAATTGTTAGAAAGATAAAGGCAGTTCCTGCAGAAAAGGTGATTGTAGCACCATTAGAAGCTATTCCACCAATCGATGAACGATACCTTGCAGATGCACTTGAAAGCGTACCTCTTATAAAAGGTGATAATGTGATGGTGCCTTACTTTGGCGGTAGATTAACATTTCAAGTAATAGGGGTAACTCCAGGTCCTGGTGTTGACGCTGTTTTAGTCACACAAAAAACTGTATTTCATATTGCTGAACGTGGAGAAACACTCCGTGGAGTACCACAAGTAACATACGAAGATATTGGAGGCTTAAAGGAGGAAATTCAGAAAGTCAGAGAAATGATAGAGCTTCCTCTTAGGCATCCTGAAATATTTGAAAAGTTGGGTATAGAAGCACCCAAAGGAGTATTGTTGTATGGTCCTCCAGGTACTGGTAAAACATTACTAGCAAAGGCTGTTGCGAATGAAAGCAACGCGCACTTCATTAGTATTTCAGGTCCAGAAATTATGAGTAAATTCTATGGTGAATCAGAAGCAAGATTGCGTGAGATATTTAAAGAAACCAAAGAAAAAGCCCCTTCTATCATATTTATAGACGAAATAGACTCTATTACTCCAAAACGTGAGGAAGTAACTGGAGAAGTTGAAAGAAGAGTTGTATCTCAATTACTATCGTTGATGGATGGATTAGAAGCAAGAGGCAAAGTCATTGTTATAGCAGCTACAAACAGACCCAACGCTATTGACCCAGCACTCAGAAGACCCGGAAGATTTGACAGGGAAATTGAAATCAAAGTTCCAGATAAACGAGGTAGATTAGAAATATTGCAAATCCATACCCGAAATATGCCATTAGATTCTGATGTCAATCAAGAAAAGATTGCATCTGTAAGCCATGGATTTGTTGGTGCAGATTTAGAATATTTATGTAAAGAGGCTGCAATGAAATGTCTGCGTAGGTTATTACCAGAGCTTAATCTTGAAGATGAGAAAATTCCACCGGAGACGCTTGAAAAGTTAATAATATCTATGGCAGATTTTGAAAACGCAATAAAGGAAGTCATGCCATCGGCCATGAGAGAGGTATACCTAGAGTCCCCAGACGTTGAATGGGCTGACATTGGTGGATTAGATGAAGTCAAACGCGAACTACAAGAGGCAGTAGAATGGCCACTAAGATATCCTGACCTTTATACAAAGTTGGGACATTCAGTACCCAAAGGAATTTTGATGCATGGTCCATCTGGGACTGGAAAAACAATGCTTGCTAAAGCAGTCGCAACAGAATCAGAAGCCAACTTTATCAGTGTCAAAGGACCAGAATTGTTATCAAAGTGGATAGGGGAGTCGGAAAGAGGAATCCGAGAAATCTTTAGACGTGCGAGACAGGCAGCACCCTGTGTTGTTTTCTTTGATGAGATCGATTCTATTGCACCTATCCGGGGAATGGAAGGTGTAAATGCCGGAACTGAACGTATGGTTTCTCAATTGCTAACAGAGATGGATGGAATCCAAGAACTGAATGGCGTAGTCATTATTGCTGCTACTAACAGACTGGATATGATCGATAGTGCTTTGTTAAGACCAGGCAGATTTGATAAGATTGTATTTGTTCCAAAACCCGATATCGCTACAAGATTGAAGATCTTGGAAATATATGCAAAAGAAAAACCGTTAACAAGTGACGTTAATTTGCAAAGAATTGCCGAACTTACAGATGGATTTAGCGGTGCCGATATGTCTGCCGTAGCCAATACTGCAATATCTCTAGTACTGCATGAATATCTTCAAAAATATAGCAGTCCAGAAGATGCTGCAAAACATGCTTCAGAAGCACATGTGACTATGAAGCATTTTGAGGATGCTGTAAAGAAGATAAAAACTCAGAGAGATATGAAACCTGGTGAGAAGGTTACGCTTTCTCAGTACAGGTAACATTATTTTTTATTTGTTTTTTTACCATCCTAAATCATTTAGTAAAAATTAAATTTAATAGAAATACAATTTTCGTTAGAATTGTATACTGGTTCGGTAGTAGAGAGTAAAAAAAAAGAAAGTATTGCGATAATCGACCTAGGTTACAATTCAGTTAAAATTTCTGCTTACGATATATACAAGAATGGGCATTATAAGAAGAATTTTCAGCGGCAAGAATATGTCCAAATTGGATTAGATTTAAGTAAAAATAATGGCCTCATTTCAAAACAAAATATAGAACGTACTGCAAGTGCCTTGCTATCTTTTAGAAAGGGCTTGAAAGAACAAGATGTAGACTATGTTATTCCAATTGCAACTAGCGCAGTTAGAGATGCAATAAATCAAAAAGAAGTCATTTACGATCTAAAAGATCAATCCGGGCTTTATTTTAACGTACTAACTGGACCTGAGGAAGGATTTTTCTCGTATTTAGGCGCTCAATCTTACATGCATATTCCAAATGGTTTGTTTTTTGATTTAGGTGGGGGTAGTATGGAGGTTATGCATATTCAGGATTATAAAATAGTAAAAACTGTATGCGCAGAATTGGGTGTTTTGAGACTGTCTGAAAAATTCATAGAATTTGATCAATATAAAAATAGTGATAAATTTATCTCAAGACTCGATTATGGAAAACTCGAAAAAACTATCTCCAAGAATATGCCGCTTCGAACACAATTTAAACTTGATAAATCACATGAATTGAAGCTTGTGGCCATTGGCGGTACGGCCAGGTCAATTTACAAGTTCATTTCTAAAGTTTTTGTTTTGAATTTGCCTTTTTCGCATCATCATGTTTTTCTTGAGAAAAGAATGATAGATCTAACTAATAGTATTTTTAGTGCGCTATCTTTGCATGAGATGTCTAATCTTCGGTTTGTTGATCCGCAAAGATCAAAAACCATTACGGCAGGGAGCTTTGTTTTAAAAATATTGATGGAGAAACTCAATTTTGACACCATGTTTATTTGCCCAACTGGGATTAGGGAAGGAGTACTGGAACATTATCTCTATTTCAGAATGGATAAAAAATACCGAAAGAGAAAAAAATTTATCGAAATAAATTGTGAACCAATAATCGTAATTAATAACAATGCTAACAAGAAGTATCCGAAACACTCATCTTCTTCTAGTTCTACTGCTACCGCCTCTGCAAATTCCAATTCATATGCATTCCCACGAAGGCTCGAAAGTTTCAAAGTAAACAAGTTACTTGCGGAATAATAATGCCTTAAACCTAATCAATCCTACAGTCAAGCTCTCTTTTTCGCTCGTGTGAACGGATTATAATTTATAATATTCTCCTCGCTACATCATACCAATGGATGTTGAAGGGAAGGTCAATCTTATACAGAGGCCTCCAACTGAGGAGATAATTGCTAGAGATGAATTAGTTTCATTGTTTAAAAGTAACACATCTCCCAAACACTACATAGGGCTTGAAATCTCTGGTAGATTGCATCTAGGCAGCCTAGTATTAACAGGATTTAAGTTAAATGATTTTATTTCTGCAGGTGTCAAAACGAATGTTTTTTTGGCAGATTGGCACACCTATATCAACAATAAACTAAATAATGATTGGGAATTAATCTCAAAAGTTTCAGGATATTATGAAAAGGCATTCAAATTTTTTTGTCCCGGTGTAAACATTTTACAAGGGTCGCTACTCTATGAAGAAACAGATGATTATTGGAAGAATTTTATACTCTTCTCAAAACAAATCACCATGTCTAGAGCCCTTCGTTCTTTGACAATTATGGGACGTACCGAAAAAGATGCCCTAGATTTCTCCCAACTGTTGTATCCGTCTATGCAATCAGTCGATATCAAGGCAATGGACCTCGATATTGTACACGCTGGAACGGACCAGAGAAAAATTCATATGTTGGTAAGAGAGGTTTTTCCGAAACTCAATTGGAAGGTTCCTGTTTCAGTCCATCATCATTTATTGCCTGGGTTATCTGAACCTAATACTCTAAATTCTGATCCTAATGGAACGAATTCGGACGAATCAAAAATATTCAGCAAGATGAGCAAAAGCAATCCTTCTAGCAGTATATTGATTAATGACAGCGAAGCTGACATTACCTCAAAGATAAAAAAAGCTTACTGTCCGGCAAAAGTTTCTCAGAACAATCCAATACTCGAAATAGTGAATTATATAATATTTCATGAGTATGACGAGTTCATAATTGAACGACCACAAAAATTTGGTGGAAACATCGCATATTGCTCTTTTGAAGAACTCAAATCAGCATTTGAACAAGGCAGCATTCATCCAATGGATCTCAAACTGGCTACAAGTGTATATCTAAATAAAATTATTTCGCCGATAAGAAATTATTTGGGACAAGATGAGCATGAAATTTTTTGATAATGCTTTCTTACTCTCCTTAATATGTAAAGTGCAGGTCCATTTAAAGTAGAATGTATAGGTTATCTGGGAGGATTGAGATTGTGATAATAGTAAACCTATAGTTTACTTTATTGCATGAATATTCAATCTAACATATTCAATTCTATGCTGTTCTCCACCACTTTTTTCATTTAGTAAATCCGTGTTATGTCTCTTAATTTGTTTCATAAACAGATCAATGAATAAATCCCTTGTTAGATTGTTATCATTGGATGGTAGATATGATAGATACGGTTTCATAACAACAGTTTTCATAAAAAGCCTGTAATCCTCAAAGCTCCGAAATAATGCAGTTTTTCTTGTTAAATCTGTATGGATTTTCCTATATCCAATACTCTTGAGGATCGAATAAGTTTCTGTTGATGAAGGAAAATTCCATGGATGTTTCCAATTCCTAAAATACTGTCCAAATTCTTTTTTCATTCTTATCGATTCTAAAATACTATGTGTTTTGCCCAAGTTGCCCTTTCCACCACATTGAATCAGTATTTTTCCTCTGGGTTTGAGAATATCCCAAAACTTTTTAAATAGTTGATTATGATTGGGTATCCAATGAATCACTGCATTTGAAAAAACAACATCAACAGGTTCTGGAAGTTCAACATTGAGCAAGTCAGAATTCAAAAAGAATACATTTTTTAGATGGTTGTATTTTTCCTTAGCGGTTTTTATCATGTTTTCATCTACATCGACCGCAAAAATTCTTCCTTTGTTCAAAGTTTTCGCAATAATGTTTGTTACTCTTCCACTTCCACACCCTGCATCTAAAACCACCTCATCTCCTGTCCACTCGTACTTTGAGATTAGCTCCTTTGCCCAAGTTTCTTGGATGTGAGATATTTTATGGTAAGTTTTCGCATCCCACTTTTCCATTCTTTAATTCTCTGTTTCTATTGGGGTTAAATCTTTTGAAGGCGAATACATTTTCGCAATATCTTTCTAAAGCATTTTATAGGCACAAATGTGTTATTCTACTATTTATGAATACACGGATCGTTTATGCAGTAGGAATAGGAATCATAATAATCGGTATAGTCTTTTATTTTCTATTCAATTCCGGGTTCATAGCTCAAAATCCTAATTCAAATGATCCCACAGCATCCTCTCTGAATTCAAGTCAAGGAAATCTAGTTGGATCTAATCAGAATCAGGCCGAATTTGAAGCAAATGGACAATTATTATCCCAACAGCCTAATTACCAAAATCTATCCTTGTCGATCAATTCGGTCAAAGTTATACCTGTAAATGATGAACTTAGATTGGAAGTTGCATTCAATGCGTATAATCCAAACAAGGGTACAGCTATTCTCGAAACAATCAGCTATAATGTTTATCTAGATGATCTTCGATTAAGTTCTGGAGATGTAGGATCTCGTACAGAAGGATTTGTCGATTCGCTCGAATCAGTTTTTACAATAATCGGAAATCAAACAATTGTTCTCCGAGATAAAGAGCCTTTGACAGAAGAAGCCCAAACACTGTTTGATCCTCAGGGAAATTTGATTGAAGCCTCATCTTCTAATGGTTCTGATTCAGGTACAGCTGCTAAAATCAATGAGGTATTTGATGTTAATGGAACATATTTTTACACCCTCAATCGTGGTAGTGATGCTCAGGTTGGAGAACATTCTTTTAGTTTTCAGTATCCTACTACTACCCCATAATTTTCTTAGTTTGTCATTGACGATTCATTAATTTCTAAAACAAATTAATATAGTCGACCTGAACCCATTTATTTCATACCTAGATGAAAAAAAATTTTCAGGTACCATTTTTTTCAATTAATAATCTTACCTCCTCCACCAATTTGACAAGTAACAATTTAGTCAAGTTTATGAAGAAAAACAATATTGATACATTACAAGATTTACTAACTCAGTCAACGGAACAGTTTGAATGGTATTGGGACAAGGTACGCGAAGATCTCGACATAAGATGGAAACAACCCTACTCTAAAGTAATTGATGTTCAAAGGGGGGCACCCTGGGCTGAATGGTTTCTCGGCGGAAAATGCAACATAATTGATAATATTATTCAAAAAAACATCGAAAAACATCCGGATAAAACGGCCTTTATCTTTGTAGATCGAAATGGAATAAAGGAAAAACTCACTTTTAGTGATTTGGAATTTAGAATTCGCGTTTTTAAGTTGGCTCTTAAAAGTATAGGGGTAAAGAGAGGAGATGTTATCGGAATTTATCTCCCAATGAGAAGTGAGTCCTTCATATCTATTTATTCTATTTCATCACTAGGTGCCATCCATGTACCTATTTTTTCCGGATTCGGGAAATTAGCACTCGAACAAAGATTGATTGATTCTAATTCCAAATTTTTGATCACAAGTGAAACAATGCAGAGAAGAGGTAAAACTATTACTCTAAAGGATCATTGGAAGGATGTCTTTAGAAATACAAACGTTCAGAAGGTCGTCCTGGTTGATACTGTTGCTGCTGTTGCTGCTGCTGCTGTAAATGATAGATTCAGATATCAAAATAAACAAGACAATATTTTTTCTTATAATCATATTTATGATACCTCATTGAATAATCTTGACAAGTATTCGAATTTTGATTCAGAAATCATGGATTCCAGTGAGCCATTGTTTTATCTTTATACTTCTGGTACTACTGGTAAACCCAAGGGGACTATTCAAACCCATGGTGGATTTACTATATTTTCTGCACAACAGGCAGCATACCTGATCGACCTTAAAAGCATTGATACTATGTTTTGGTACGCTGATATAGGATGGATAACTGGTCAAACTTGGGTTGTATACGGATCCCCGATAATAGGAGCTTGCACCGTAGTATTTGAAGATACCTTAGATTATCCAACGAAAGATTTTTGGGCAAAGCAGATTGAAAAACTAAAAGTGACCATTTTTGGTGCAGCACCGACTGCTATAAGGCAATTTATGCAAAATAACATTCAAGGATCAAAATACGATTTTAGTTCTCTCCGGTTGCTGGCCTCTACTGGAGAAAGACTAAATCAGGAGGCTTGGTATTGGTTTTTTAAAAATGTTGGAAACAATAGGTGTCCAATTATTAATTTGTCCGGAGGTACAGAAATCGGAGGTGCAATACTTAGCATGTTACCATTATTAAGAAATGCACCTTCATCAGTAGGTATACCTGTCCCTGGTTTTGACGTCGATATTTATGATGAAGATGGTAAATCTATCAACACAGGATACCTAGTTATTAAAAAACCATGGCCTGCCATGACCAAGGGCCTATTAAATGATGATGAAAGATATATTACAACATACTGGTCGAGATTTTCCAATGTATGGTATCATGGTGATAAGGTAATGGTTGATGAACATAATATGTGGTATATACTAGGAAGGGTAGACGATGTGATCAAAATTTCGGGACATAGGATTGACCCCAGCGAGATCGAAGAAATATTGACTAGCCACCCAAGCGTAATTGAATCAGCTGCTGTTAGTATACCAGATGAGGTGACAGGAGAAGCTGTTCACATTTTCTGTATTTTAAGGGATACAACCATGACAGATCAGCAGGTTTTTGCTATGAAAGAGAACCTGAACAGATTATTGACTGAAAAAATTGGAAAATTTCTTCTTCCAAAGGATATCGGTTTTGTTAAAGAACTCCCAAAAAATAGATCTGGCAAGATTCTACGACGACTTATACGCCAAAAATTGGTAAATAACGATATCGCTTGCGATGATCTACTGCTAGTGGAAAATCCAGAATCCCTAGATGGTATTCATTCCAAGATTGATTAAGAAATTCACCTCCTAAAGGCGTAATTGATATATAAAAATAACACACACAAAAACAATAATGCTGCCTGATCTATTTTTGGATGCTATCAGAAACAAGCAAACTAAAATTTCATCCTTGCACGGGGATGGGTTTAGAGATCTCCTAGAAATCGCTTCAAATAATTGGACAAATTTTAGGCCGATAAGAAACTCCGCATTTACTATTGGAGTTGACAGCAGTTGGAATAAAAAGTCCTTTCAAGGTATTGATTTTTTTGTAATTGATTGTATTGCGATTGGACCGCATAATGATATTTCAAGATCAAAGTCAAAATGGGATTACGGCGTAGGAAATATCGGTGGTGATTCTCTTAGTTTGCGAGCGATGCAGATGGAAATTGATGTTGCCAAGTTGATACTAGACCAAAAGCCTGATGTAATCTGTTTTGATGGATCAATCATATCTAATTTATTCCATAATAAGAATAACTCTTACTTACAGAGTGTTCGAAGCTTATTTGATGATGTCGGTGAAACGACAATAGTTTTTATTTCCAAAAATTCTACTTCAACGAACCAATTTAAAAAATTTGGCTCAAAAGCCGCTGACATCTACTACTACAGTAAATTAGGGTTTGAACCTGGATATAGCCACGCAAAATTTAACACTCATATTTCAACAACATTAAAAGTTCTAGAAATATATGCAAGACTTTCCTCCTATGTTCCTTTAATTAAGATTGAGATTGTAAATGGCTCAATTTCAGAAAGTGAAATTCGGAGCCTGGTGAACAAATTGTATTTCCATAGTATAAAGGGTTATCCCTATTGTCTTAAACTTGCACATCAAACTTGTAAGATAACGAACAATGATGTAACTCGATTAGCAAACTTATATGGCTTTAAGAATGAGTTCGGGTCTAGAGACTCTTTAAATGAATGAATTGAAATTAAATATTATTACTTATTTTGGTTGGTAATATAGAACACTTATTTGCATGTGCACTTCTATTCCTATAATATGGGACGTTGGGATGATAATGATAGATCAAATGAATATGGGGGTTCCGGTGTTGATTCTGGAAAAAAAAGAAATTGGCTCAAACTTATACGTAGAGTGATATTTATTGGATTTGCTATTGTAGGAATTGTAATTTTGTATGTGTATTTTTCAACTTCTGGTTTAAATGTTGAAATTATCCAACGAGGAGGTCCTGTTGAAACCATAAGCGTTAAATTAAGTAACAATAATTTCTTTGGTATTAGTAACGTAACAGTGCAGTTTGACAATGAACAGGTTCAAAACTTGGGAAATATGGGACCATTTGCATCCATATTTGTAACTCCTGAGAGTGGAAGCTCAAACTTTAAACAAGTAGTTGTAGAGGCCAACAATGGTGACATAGAATTGGTGAAGAACAGATGATCTGAATCTTTTTATTTTTTCTATCTATTTTGGTGTCGATACTTCCTATAGCCGCTGATAATACTTATTTACAAATTCGTCTTACTTCGCTACTATAATTTTTTCCTTTATTTCGCTTGTTCGATAAACATAGAGAAAAAAGGGGTATAAGAAGAACTTTGGCGACTAAAGCTCATATTAGACAATAATTACTTGATTCGCGGGTGAATTGTGTGTCAACTACATGTTGCGCTGGACTTGCGTCAAAATTTGTTTGTGTGGTAGAATAGATACATGAAGCCGAATGTATCTGAAAATGGACACTACAATACAAGGTCAAGCATCTACCACATTGACAACTTGACTGGTTTCTGCAATCTGGAAAATTACACACTGAGCCAAAATTAAATTGATTGGTCCAGTCATGGTTTGCAATTTCCATATGTTTACACTACTATAATAAAGTCTGAAGTTATATAAAAAATAAATCAAATTGGTTTATGATCAGAATCCTTGTGGAAAATATTATAAAGAAATCTCATCAAATCCTTCCAAACTATATTGATTTTATTAAGTTTTCCTAAATACCTTTTTTGAAAATATTGAATCTATTATTAAACGCAATAAGGCATTTAAGAATAACGGAATGGCGAAAAGCAACTAAAAAAACCGAATACAACCTCTGTAATATTAGCAATAGACGAAATACGTAATTTTAAATATGTGTTCATCATGTAATAATATATGAAATTATTATATACATGCGAAAATTACGGAGAAAGGACTTGTGACTGTGGGTATTGTTGCCAGGATGGTTAGAACCAACCGGCTCCATAACCCATTTTAATCATTCAATAGTGTGTTCCTTCAAAAGTCAATTTACAAACAATCGTTACTTAATAATAATTTTTTTACAAAAAAGTTGGTTGGTCTTGGAATTAATTAGACCTAACTACATGTGGGTAAAATTTCCATACTCGGGCCTGGACTATCCGAACATGGAGTTAGCGAATTTACAGTTCCAATTATTGGTTGTCCTGCAAAATGGTGGTCCGTTTCATCATGATCAACGTTGATAGTGATTGTCCTTCCTCCGCCACCTATATTTATAGAGGACTCAACCTCATCCCATGTTACAAGTCCATTGGAAGCTACATCCATTTCACCATCTATGGTTACAATGTTGTCGGCAGGCAATTCTATGTCTGAACTTGATTCAAAGTTTAGGAAATCATGCGTATGACCTGTTGTTCCATTAAACCAGGCCATGTTTGTAATAAAGTTTATAACTTCGCCGTCTTCGACAATTAAAGTCCAGTCTCCTGTTGCATTCCATGGGCTAGCCGGTGTTACTATGTACGAATGTATTGTACCGGTCGCTTTAAAACTATCTATATCTCCATGTTGAGGTATCTGAAACTGTTGCTGTATTGGTTGAACGGGCTGATCCTGGACTGGCTGCTGTTGTTGCTGATCCAGTGTTTGTACTGGGGGATTCTCGCCAATTATACCTGCTTGAGGTTGAGTGTTCTCATTTTGAATAGGAACTTGGTTATCTAAAGATTGAAAGGGCTGATCCTGGACTGGCTGCTGTTGCTGCTGATCCAGTGTTTGTACTGGGGGATTCTCGCCAATTATACCTGCTTGAGGTTGAGTTTGAATCGTACTACCTACATCTGATGCCGTGTTAGAAATGTCGTTTTGAACAGGTGCCTGGTTGTTTGGGGGCTGATTCGAATCGCTGCCAATGTTATTTGTGCTTAAACCTGTATTATTTTCTGAAGTCGCTACTATCTGTCCTTTAATATTGGTCCAAATTGGATCATAGTAGTCAAATACACCGGCTGTGTCAAAAGTTACATTAAATGATTCATTTGGACCAAAGAAATCTCCATAGAATATATTCGTAGGACCTTTATCAGAGGTTCCAGAAACTATTTGGTGGTAAACAGAATCCTTGTTTAGCCATATTACTGTAGCTCCCGTAGGGACTGTCATGTTAGCAGGATTTATAGGATTTTGACTATCCCCATCCGAAGCGCCGGGGTTGATAGTTATTGTAAAGGGATCTAACTGAGCGACAGCCACCGATTGGGTGTAACTTATCGAGCAAATTAAAAGAAAAACTGCGACCAATGATATGATTTTCATTTTTGTTCAAGTGGTAGATAATGAGACAAATATATATCTGTGATCCCAATAATAAAAAAAAATCTTATTTCTTAAAAACCTTCATCAAAATGATAAGTTTTTTCCAATCTAAAATCCAGAAAAGCCAAAAATGCATGATTATCCATGTTCTGTGAAAGTGACTGAGAGTAGAAATAGTTGGCTCTAAATTATTTAGAGGCAAATATCAGATCGTTTATTCATGAGGTGGATACCTTACAATAGTGGACAATGACCAATTGCGTTGAAATACCGAGAGTGTTGCAGACTAATCTTGTGATCTTATTTCAAGTCAAACACTACTCGGATCGTGATAATCTTGAAAGGATGTATGATAAAATCGAGTGTATTATTGTTAGGTCCACCAATTGAAATCTTTTCCTTGGGATCTATATTGTCTTCCTCCATCAAGTTCAAGAAGGAAGCAGATTTAATAGGAAAATGGAAGCGTATACTTGAATTAACTGTTTTCCCCTCTGATTCATATATTCTCAAGATAACAACATCAATGTCCTTGTCTTGATTTTCTTGATGAGGAAGTTTGAGTGTACTTAATAACACATTTTTTGGAGAAATAGACATGAATGAAATACCGCTTGATTTCTCAAGATCTTTTATCGAGCTGCTCAAACCAATTTTTTTTAGTTGCTTTCCATTATTGACACGATGGATGGCAATGGGTTTCATGTTAAACACTGTCCCCTCCCGGTAACTTGAGGCATCACGCCAGTCTCCTGTATGTGGCACAAGTGAATATTTGAATGTGTATGGTCTTTTTTCTGCGGCGTCGGGTGTTGCAATGCACGGTCCTTTTGTTCCATCGGCAGAAAGGGTTTCTACTCCCCTCAGCAAAGTGAGATAAATGCTATTATCTCTAATTTCATGTGATGGAATTCCAAAGTGAGTTAAAGTAACTCCTATGTTTTGATCCTTGTTTGAAAAATCAATCCATTCAAAGGCTGGAAACGTCCCACTTGGCGGTTCTTTCCATTTTTTTGTAACATCAGGATCCTTGTTCAAATAAAATAGATTGGTTGGTCGCTGAATTGCACCAAATTGAGTTCCAGTCCAATAGGTATACCCTTTAAATGGAACATCAAACTTTACTCTTATTCTGACATGTGGATGAGTATTTTCCACATATGTTGTGCAATCAATTCTAGATAGCCCTTTGTAAATCGAAATTTCTTTTCTTATTGTCAAGAAACTATGTTGGTATATTATTGTCGGCAATTTTTCATTAAGCCGATAAGGCCATCTTATGGCGTAGTACTTGTTCTGAAATACTATTTTGGTTCTGATCTTGCCGTTTAAGACCGTATATTTTTCCTTTTTGAATACACCAAATGGTATTCCCTCGCCACTTTCTGATTTAATTATCCCGGTTTCATCCTTATGATAGTATAAATCGCCCAATTCTTCCTCTATCCTTATTTCGTTACCTATGAAGTATAATCTGTCAGCTTTCATTAGAGTAAAAATGCCTGTTTCAGCATCAATTTCTAAATTGAAATCATCAAAATTAAATCTAGTTTCGTACGACCTTGGGTATGCCAAAAGAGGAGATTGTTCCATCGCGTTGTTTCTCCCTTTTTCCTTCTTTCTATAAACTATTTCATAAACTGAATATCCTAATGGAGGTAACTTTGCAACAAACCCTAATTGAACTCTTTTTATTCCGCGATCTTTTTCGTGAAGTTCAAGATCTAAAATTTCAACATCGATTATCTCATTGCTCGTTACTGCACGTAATTCCATTATTTCAAAAGCCTCGTCAATCTGAAAGTCTACTGTTACCTCTACCCATTCCTTGACTTCCCAAGATACGGAATTAAAGACCAACACAGAATGTTTTATATTATTTTGTTCAAGGGTTGCATTCGCAACTTCATATAAACATTCAGACAGCGATTTTTTTAATGTGTTTTCTATTTTCTCAAAAGCCGACCTCATTTCATCATATACTGCGTCTATCCCAGTACCAGGCAAAGAATCATGCATCGCAAAGAAAAGTGCCTGCTTCCAGTATTTCTTAAGGTCGTCATTGAAATCATGATTTTTTGATACTAATTTTAATATTGTGTTCCATCTCTCTAGTAAAAGCAAACTAGTCTCATATTCTTTAAATCCTTGTTTTATCCATGATCTGGTTGATGTACTATCTGGAAAAACAAACGAAGCTTTTCCAGAATACATTTCTCCCTTTTTTGTGGACATGCAGATATTTTTCTCCTGAATTTCGCGTTCAAGAGCCATAAAAAATTCTGATGGGGTAGATATTTTCATAAATGGATTTTCTGTTGTGCTTTTGGCAGATTCATTGTAATTATTGATAGTATCACATAATTCTGGTTGAGGAGGTGTCGATCCGCTTCCTGAAGGCATCAATACATGTCTAGTGGATGATTGTCTCCTAAGTTGCTCAAAGGTTTCATGCAACAGCGACAGATCTAATCCTGCTCGGTATCCTAGGGGCATCCAATGAGATAGAATTGAAGTGCCATCGATTCCTTTCCAATAAAATTCAGAGATTAAAGGTTCTGAAACGCCTCTTCTGAAAGCAAAATACTTGTATCCGCTTTCTTTGAGGATTTGAGGCCACTGAGCGTTATATCCGAATTCGTCAGCTCCCCAGGAAACAACAATGTCTTTGCCAAATTTTTCCTTTACATAATTTTTGCCCTCAAGAATCTCTCTAATTAATACCTCCCCTGATGGAAGCATTACATCGGACATTAGGTATTCTCCCCCTGCTATTTCGATCCGTCCCTCTTCGACGAATCGTTTTATATCGGCAAATAATTCTGGATAACTAATTTCTATATTTTCCAATAGATATGTTTGTTCTATAATAAACTTGAAATCATTGTCTCTTTTTAAAATCTCAATTGCTTTTTTTATAATGAAATTACAATTAATATCAAAATTCTCTTCTTTGCTAAATATCCAAATAGCATCATAATGACTATGAGGAACAACATGTACAATCGGTTTGTCCAATTCTATGTTTTGTTACGTTGAGATATGTAAGTTTTGCCCATCCAAAATCAACATCAAACTGATAAAATTGGAGAAATATTTAATAATATTTATGATTATTTACTAAAACTACAATATTGATGTAAATATCATAACATTCCATTTCTTTATTATAATGGGCTAGTTAATTTTGACGTATATTGGCTAAATTATAAAAAGAGAATAAATAGTTATTGCCAAAGGAAGACAAACACTACTGATGTACATTCTAAATGTAGAAAATTTGTGTATCTGACTCTGGTAACTTTAAATTGATGCTAGTGAGGTTTTGTTTGAAACGGGTTATCGCGATACTAGATAACTCAATATCTGGTTAAACACATAGGTGAATATTCTAGTATTCAGGCTTTTCGTAGTTGTTTTGTACGCGCAATTAATCTTGACCAAGAAAAAAGAGAAAGCAAGTATCTGGCAGTAAACGAAATATTATTATAATAATTTGCCTTTGCATCGGCATTTGCATGAATAATATGGCTGAATAAATAGAAATTAGATGAAGTGACCAGGTCATGCCATCATAGGTCACTACATCACCTTTCTACGAAAATCTTATCCGCAACAGCCTTCTTTTTAAATAAACTTGCCATTCAAATATTTATGCCATACTATTTTATTGAGCAGAAAAATAGTACAAAATAAATTTGCGAAAATATCATATTATTATACATGAGGATATTTAGAATTTGACTCGGCTTGGCATTGTCAATTTGGATAAACTGTCACACAAAACATAACGGTCTGAATTATTCAAATATCAATCTTTTAGCATAAAAAAAATTCATGATTACCGTTAAGGTTGCTAAAAAAAGCAACTCGTGAGTTTCAGGTGTTTGTATTCTCAGTAAATTCAATAGGATAATAACCTAAAGCGGGATAACCTTCTAATCCCCTAATCTCGATATACGTGTTGAGGGCTCCTACAACTTTATTGTCCGTACACACATGATCCACCGCATAAAAAGCTCGCTCATGACAGTATTCATTAAAATGGATCATCGATTCATCACAATGCTTCAGAGAATATCCGGGTTCAAAATAATTGGTTTGGATTGATTTATAACAATAGGTTATTATCTTGTAGCCTTGTTCAGATGCAGGTTCATCTGAGACTATTTCTGGACTGGCATACAAAGCAGAATTAAAGGACTTGCAGAGTACAACAAGCTCATCAGAGCAAAAACAAAAATAATGAACATTCTCCCTTTTTGAAATACTAGTCTATTCAAGTGAACAGCTTTTCTGTCTAACATGACAAACCTGCTATAAATTGTATTATTTAAATTCTGTGTATATTTATTAGTTATTGGGAAATTAGACCTGTATTGATATTTCAGATAAGTAACGCTCTACCTACGACACTATGCAAAATATATGAATGGATCAGCACATCTGATAATCAATTTCAAACTGAAAAATTATGCAAGAGAGGGGAATGTTATGGATGGAGCCCTTAATGGAGATACTATACAAAGCGGCTGACAAACACAACTAATTAGTAAGTAAACTGATTTCTAACTGTAATTATATGTCTATAAAATGAATTATTATCTGCACAGTTATAAAGTGAGAGTAAATCGATACTTTGATTGATAATCACAATCCTTATCAAACAGCAGGTAGAATTAGAGAGATTTAGTTGGAAAATAACAAAAACTAGTAAACTACCGACAAACTGATTTTCTCAACATGCCTTCAACATGAAATTTTATCACGATATAATTGCTACGGCTTTTCTATTAACGATTTACAAACTACTATTGACAAGAGAAGTAATCAAAATGCTTTGAAGAATTATTTCAGTATCATCAGATAGTTTAATCTTTCGGAACTATTTTAGAAAATTATTTTAATTAATGTTCTATTTACTTAATTTACGAAAAAATTGTTAAAGTCAAGAAATAATATGTTTATCATTCCACTATTGTTGTTACTCTCCTTGATATATTTGACAATCACTCCAAATGAATTCAGTAGACCGATTAAAACCAACCATGTCTTAGCGCAAGGTATCTCCTCAGATTTGATCCGAATTACGATTACCTCTACATTTACAGATAGTCCGGGTAGTTTTCTTGTTATTGGCTAGGTAAATAACATATCGACTAACTCACAAACAGACATTGTTATTACAGCAATTTTATCTGATACTACCAATAATGCAATTTTTGGTAGTTACTCGGCATTTTCTTCAATAGAAACTCTTAGGCCATCAGAGCTTTCCCCATTAGATATTGTAATACAAGATCCTCAACAAATATTAGGCAAGTTTAACTTTATGGAATTTTTAACTGCATCCCAACCTGCTATGACAGAAAAACCTTCTACTCTGGCAATAAAAGGTAGCAGTTCATTTGTGGATAATGTTGGAAATCCGCATATCGTAGGCAGCATAATTAATCAAGGGCAGTCCCCAGAAAAATTCTTAAATTTAGTTGCGACCTTTTATGATGATTCTAGGCTGGGAGTTGTCGGTACCCAGAGTTTTGGACTCAAAGTTGGTAGTTTGGCTAATAATCAGGCGGCACCTTTTGCCATTACGATTACAGACAATAAAACAAAGTCCCAGGCTGCATTTTATTCTTTAAATGTGGATTCTGCACAAAGTTCTATGAGTCCTACTTTGAATCCAAAGGGTACTTTTGGTGCCCACAATACAGATACTGGGCAATTATTTAGCGGTGATGAATTCATAAATCCCTTTTTGAGTATCGATCAGGATACAAATCAAAACATTCAACCGAGTAATAACAATGATAACGACAATGACAACGACAATAACGATAACGATAATGATAATGATAATCAGCGTGGTGAACAAAGAAGAGATGATGATGGTAATCCTTGATTTGATGACGATAACTGCAGTGAAGAGGCAGGATCTTCAGGTGGAGACTTATCCGAATGCGAAGAGGCTGAAAGAGAAGAACAAAATGAACACGAGGACGAGGATACATTAGATGATAGTAATGACAGCAATAATGCGGGAGACGATCAGGAAAATAATAACAATGAAGGCGATGGAAATGGGGAAGATAACAACGATGAATACAATTGACAAATAAAAATTTCAACGTGTTTTCAATTTTCAGTAGATGGATTTGGTACTTTGAATATCGTGAGCATAATATGCTAAATAACTTCTGGTTTCTTTTTTGGCGGATCGGTCAATACGTTTATTTTACTATAACAATGAACGTTACAATATTTAATAAACTTGAGCGGCTAGTCTAGTTTTATCACTCTTGATGCGCAGAATCCATGAATCCTATAAACCTTCTTTTATTACAGGAAGGAGAAGGAGGAGGATAGAGGAGTAGATTGGATCAAGCTGTATTATACAGTTCATCGATTAGACTACTAAGTCTAAAGCCTATCGGTTTTATCGAATTTTTACCTCTGGTTTCTAATGCCTTTTTGGATTTAATCCATGCTAAATTAGTTCTCAATGCCGATACTGTATTTGCTTTTTCAGTGCTGCTAACATTTGGATACATCTCATCGCAAATCTCTTCTACAGTCCAAAATTCTTTTTTTGGATTTGAAGAGCTCAGTGTATAAAGGTGAACTACTAAACTGCCTATTCCATTTTTATGCGGGTCAATTGCCTTAGAATCCATTTTCTTAGAATGTACTTGTTTGCTATTTTAAATAGTTTTCAAATAACCCAGATACCTGCAATAACGATCACATAAACATAGAATTTTTTGAAATTGTGAGACTTTGAAATATAAAAATTATCATAAATGGTATATTTACTAATATACATAACTTATTTTTGAAGAGTTTTTGGCGGTCAAAATCATATTTTAGTGATCATATTTTGTGTCAAAAATCGTTAGATGGCATATGTTGTTAACTGAGTATTCAAGAAACTTTGTTGTTCTGTTAACATTTTCTATCTCATTAATTTTTTTTATCCTTTTAATCAATTCGAGAAGTTCAAATCCCTTTTGTAAATTGTTTCAGCAAAAAAGTCTGTATTGCCCCAGTGGATTTGGATCGTGATAATTCCTTTGTGTA
>QCWC01000250.1 GCA_013114705.1 Candidatus Nitrosocosmicus sp.
AATTTTATTGTCCCTAATACCGTCATTTTTATTGAATTTTCCATGATCTCCCCCATTATCTTCTTCGTTGGAGTCTTTTGTATTTTCATATTTTGACAATGGTGAGGGGATTAAAAATAATGAAATGGCCGATGCAATTGCTATTGTAGAATCATCGATTGCTGGTAAGAGGTCCTTCCATAATAGACCTCTACTGACCCATGCAGCAACAGTAATGATAAAAATTATAGCAACTACCTTTTCATCTCTGCTAAAGGGTCCCAGTTCTCTAAGCTTCTTTGCAATTACATCTCTTCCTTCAATAATATCTGATTTAATGTCTGTAATTTTAGACCCAAATCTTATCATGTATAACCATGCAACTACAAGAGAAATCCCACTAACAGGCAATCCTATTAATAACCATTGACTAAAAGTAACCTCAGTTCCTGTTATGGAATCAGCTAATGATGCAAATATTGCGTTGGGTGGAGTACCTATCAATGTCGTGATGCCACCAATACTTGCCGAGTAAGCTATAGAAAGTAGTAGACATTTTACAAATCTACCTCGTTTATGTATGTCATTTAATAAAGATATAACAGCCAATGCAATAGGAAGCATAAGTATGGTAGTCGCAGTATTACTCATCCATGCTGCAAGAGACCATGTGACTACCATAAATCCGGCAACAATATACTTTGGATTAGTTCCAAATATCTTCAATATTGTATAGGCAAATCTTTGATGAAGGTTTGATTTTTCCACACCTTTAGCTAATAGAAAACCACCAAGAAATAAGAAAATAATTTGGTCTGCATAGTTTGCTGATGTTTCTTGAATATCCGTAACATTGAAGAAAGGAAAAATTACAACAGGCAGCAATGCAGTTACATAAATGGGAATTGCCTCTGTTATCCACCATGTCGCCATCCAAATTGAAGCAGATAAAACTATTCTTGCTTCAAAAGATAATCCATCTGATTGCGGTAACGGAAAGAAAAATACGACAATAAACAACAAAGGACCCAAAAACAGGCCTATTCTTGCTGCAAGTCTTCTGGAGATCATGTACTGTCTATGTCAGCATCTATTATAATATAATAATAATGGTAGAAACATGATTTTGGTTTTATTAAAGTGATAATGCAATAAAGAAAATTGAATTCATTGCTTGGTGAAAAAGTACAGGAAAAGACTGTCTTTAAAAACTATTAACAAAGATTATAGTTACTATTATTTGATCAGAATTTGCATCATATTTTATCAATAATCTTCCATTTCCGCTGGTTATTACATTTAGGCTCTGTAAAAATATCATATCCAACACCATACTACAGTCAATTATTGAACTAACAAAAGCAATCCAGTACGTCAGATTTGCAGAACAGTTGCTTCGTATTTTAAAACACGGTAGAATACCGTTATACCCGCACAGAAAAAGCAACGGTATCTATACAATATGGTAGAACATTGCCCTTGTCACCATAACACAAATTATTCCACGTTTTTTCTGCAATTACGAAAAAATGCCTCCCATCATGAAAACAAAGAAGTGTAAATAATACATCTCACATAATAGATATTATTGTTTATGTTATGGATTGTTACCGATATTGGTACAAAAATAAGAATCAATGTGATACTTGTTAATTTTATTAAGATTTTAGTATTGAAAACGGATTCTAGTATTTTGATTTTATTAGTACTAATAAAATTTCTAGACTCGACTATTTCCAATATTTTATGTTGTCTAAGAAAACCTAGCCAAATTGTTTTTTATATCTGATTCTCTTTTATATGAAACTTTGTCAGGTAAGTAATTCACTAAAAAAATAAAAAATAGATTTAGGTACCTGATGAAAAAACTAATTAATTTTCTATTGCTTCATATGTATTATGCTTGCTATGTTGTTTTCACATGGACTATTATTTTTGCATTCAATATTTTCCTGTTCAAAATTCCTGTCTACATTCAAATTCAGGTTATAATTTATAGAATTTTCTGAGACGACCTCATTTTCTACGTTATTCAAACATCCAAATGGAAGTCCACCGTTTTTTACACATTCAATATTTTCCTGCTCGACTTTGTTCTTTGTACTCTGTTTTATATCACCAGCTCCTTCGTTGTCAGCCAAACCTATGCCAAATATTAGGTTAGCACATCCTAACTCATTGCTATCATTTCTCTCACATTCAATATTTTCCTGTTCGACTTTGTTCTTTGTACTCTGTTTTATATCACCGGCTCCTTCGTTGTCAGCCAAAGTCACACCTACTACCTGATTTACGCAACCCTCTACATTGCTATCATTTCTCTCACATTCAATATTTTCCTGCCCGGCTTTATTTTGGGTGTTTTGTTCTAAACTACCAATACCTGTATTTGTAATATTACCTTGGTCAAAAAAAATATTAAAACACGTTCCATTGACATTGCCATCACTTCTCTCACAACCTGTATTTTCCTGCCCGGCTTTGTTCTTCGTGCTTTGTTTTGCATCACCAAAACCGAAATTGTCTGTTGCGTATTCAGTTATAAAATAGTTGGAACATCCATCATATCCATTTTCATTATTTTCATGACATTTTTGATTTTTTTGTTCTGCTATGTTCTTTGTACTCTGTTTTATATCACCAGTACCTTGATTATCTAAAAATGATCCAGTTATAGAAAAATTGATACATCCAGCTCCATTTCTATCATTATCAACACATTGTCTGTTTTTCTGTTCCCCATCATTTTCTATTTTTTGTTTAGTATCACCTGCACCATCATTTTCTACAACTAGTTCAGCTTCTGACAAATTAACACAGCCAAATTCATTTTCATCATTATCTGTACATTCTTTATTTTTCTGCTCCTGGTTACTTTTTACCTTTTGTGTTAAATCACCAAGACCTGTATTTTCCAAAATATCATTATTTTCTATTTCGTTTACACAATCACCTTCGCTATTTCCATCGTTATCATTACATTTCTCGTTTTTCTGTTCGTAATCTGATTTGACATTTTGTAAAAGGGAACCACTGCCAGAATTTGCAGTATTAAAAATACTTGAAAGCGAGTTCTCACAAACATCGTCATCACATTCATCAATATCCTGGTCTCCATCCTCTTTGATATCTATCTGCGTATCAGCTACTGCATAGGCCATCTGCACTATATCCGTATCATAAGAATTTGAAATAGATGAAAATAGGTTTGAAGGCAATACTGCAGAGACTATTGTTGATGTTAACAATATTGTAGACATAAAAAAAACTAGTGAAAATGATAGCGTATTTGATACATTATTTTTGTAAACATCTTTTCCAACATGATTATTCATGCATCTAAACTATTTTTTGTATATATAGCACTTGTTTAACATGGTTAGAGAAAGTATATCAGTTTTTTATTCTGAACTCTTTTTTTATTTTTTTAAAGAAATTTTGTAGAGTATATTTTTTGTAATGTTGTTATTTTAATCGGGTATAATTAAAATGATAAAATAAAATCAATA
>QCWC01000251.1 GCA_013114705.1 Candidatus Nitrosocosmicus sp.
ACGATTTCTGCATCTACATCTCTCACGAGTTTATTTTGATATTTGCCTGCATCTACAGTAAAGTATACTCGGTCATCGATAGGCACAAAAATTGGTAACCCTCTCTTTGTTGCAATATCAAAATCCTCCTCCCCATTAGCTGGGGATAAATGTACTAATCCACTCCCTGTGGTAAAATCAACAAAATCTTCGGCAACTACGAAATGAATCTTTTTACTAATCGCAAGTTTACTCAATTCGGGTATGTTACCTAATAATGGATGGATATAGAACTGCCCGTTCAATTCTTTACCTTCAAAGGTATTTATTATCTTATATTCTACTATTTTTAATTCCTTCATAAGTGCTTCAAGCCTATTCTCCGATACAATCCATTTTTCAACAACGTTATCTTGTCTTACCTGTATAGTCACATATTTCGCATGAGGGTTGATGCCCACCAACTCGTCTGTTACGAGAGTAAAAGGCATTGTAGTCCAAACAACTAAGTAAATATCACTATCAGCAAGTTTAACTTTGTAATAAAAAGAAGGATCTTCAACTTGCTCATAGCTCTGGTTAATCTCCGCATTACTAAGAGAAGTCTGACATGAAGGACAATATGCTACTACCCTAAACCACTCCTTGAGAATTCCCACCTCTAGAGCTTTTTTGATGTATATCCATTCTCTTTCTATGTAAGAATCCTTGTAAGTCCAGTAGGCATTTTGGTAATCAAAAGACATTCCAATAAGCTGGTCTACTTCTACCCATTTCTTGTTGTATTCTAAGATTATTTTCTTACATGTTTCTACGATTCTTTCAATGCCCACTTTTCTTAGGTTTTCGGACTTGTTACCTGTCAAGCCCAATATTTTTTCTGCCTGGAGTTCCACAGGTAATCCTTGCGAATCCCAACCGGCACGGAATATCATTTTCTTTTTTTGGATGAAGGATTTTCGATACCAAAGATCTTTTATGATTCTTCCCCTCAAATGTCCTAGATGTGGTTCCCCATTCATGGTTGGTGGTCCTTCTACGTATCCTATAGTTGATGAAAAGTTATTTTGATTATCTATAAAATTCTTGATTTTGATCTTAAAGGAGGGATCATTATAGTAACCTCTAATTTGGTTTTCAATTTCTTTTAAGTCAAGCTTACTTTCCAAATTCATAGTATAACTGAATCCAAGTCTACAACCTCTCTTAAATTTTTGGAAAAACTAGTTCACCTCAATCGCCAACAGCAAAATTATCAAGAAATCTTGATTGAAGTCCACGATCTAGGTCGACTAGTAAAAAGAAAAAACCTGATAGACAGTAAGTTAGCATTTGTGTAAATATGAAAAAGCTTTTTTATGTATAATTGATACATAGAAATATATTAAAAAAAGCGAGAAAAGTTAGACTATATGAATACTTTTGACCAAATCGGGTCTGGAAAAAACCCTCCTAGTAATATTAATGTGGTAATAGAAATTCCCCAAAATAGTAATATAAAGTACGAAGTAGACTCTGAATCAGGAATTCTTTTTGTAGACAGAAAGTTGCATACTTCAATGGTTTATCCGTTTAATTATGGATTCATTCCAAAGACCAGAGAAGAGGATGGTGACCCTATAGATATCTTAGTTTTAAGTAACGATGCATTTTCACCCTTGTCAGTTGTGAGATCAAAACCTATCGGTGTGTTAATTATGGAAGATGAGGAAGGTCAAGATTCTAAAATTATCGCCGTTCCCAATGAAAAAGTTGATTATGATTATTCAAAGTATACGGAGATAGAGCAGTTGGATGGCAGAATACTTGACAAAATAAAACACTTCTTTGAGCATTATAAAGAGCTTGAAAAAGGAAAATTTGTAAAGGTTACTGGGTGGGAAAATAGTCAGAAAGCAGAAAAAATTATAAACGAAGGGATTGAACGATTCAGTCAAGCTACCTGATAATTATAATGCCTTAAACTGTTCACTCCAACGTAAATATGCACGGATCATTTCCGGGCTTACACTCGGCTTTCTTACCTTAAACATTTCCTTAAAATCTAACAAGGTCAGTTCTCTTGGAAGAGTGGCCTCGTCCATCGGTTCTCCTTCTTCGAAAAGTTCGTTTACAACTTTTAATTGTGCTGACTGGCAAATATCTTTTATATCACTTGCACTATACGCCTCTGAAAGTTTTGCCAAATCATCCACTTTTACAGTCTGATCTCGAGCTAGTTTTGAAGTGTACTGTTTGAAAAGATTTTTACGTGAAGCTAAGTCAGGCAAAGTAACATATATTCTCTTTTGAAACCTTCTTAAGAAACCTGATTCTAAACTCCAAGGTTTGTTTGTAGCCCCTATCACGTATAGAAAAGAGTCTTTAGATTTACCATTAATACCATCCATTTCGGTTAAGAATTGATTTTTTACTCTTACCTCGCCTCCAACCTCTCCGTTGCGAGTGCCCAATAAGGAATCTATTTCATCAATAAATAACAGAATAGGTATTTTCTCTTTTTCGTGTAACGCTCTAGCAAATGTAAATAGTTTTGAAATATTTTTTTCTGCTTCTCCTAGCCATTTGCTCATCATCGATGCTGCATCGATATTAATAAAATAACCATGTATCTCTGCAGCGGCTGCCGCTGCAAGTAAAGTTTTACCGCATCCCGGAGGTCCAAACAACAATATGCCGCGTGGCCATCCCAATGGAAACAAATCAGCTCGTTTGGTAGGATATACAATAGATTCCCTTATGGCTCTTTTTGCATCATCTAAACCAATAACTTCCTTCCACGTTACCATGGGTTTTTCTTTGAGCACGAGATTTTCTAGCTCTTTACTCAATTCTTGAATCAAATTACCATTGTGGTTGGTTGAATTAGGTCTGTTTCCATGATCATTGTGGTTATTGTTGATCTGAGGATTATTAATTTTGAGTTGAGTATTATTGTGAACATGTTTAGAATTAAGAGTAGACGGACGGTTGTCAATTCTGGCGGGTTCTTTCAAATCAGAACCTGAGTAATCTTGTCGTTTGTCATCGTCTATTATCCCATTTGCCATTTGAATGGCCTTTATCCTATTCTGATATGCACTTGCTCTTTCCAAATATACTCTATTCAGTTTATATTCTGGATAAATTTGAACCAGTTTAATGAGTGCCTCGGTTGCCCTCTGATAAGAGCTAATAGCAGAAGAATGCGACCCCTGAGAATCAAGCTTTATAGCCTCGGCTGCAAATTTACTTGCAGTATTCTCTAATTCCTGTGGTGCAAGTGTCATCGTAGTATATTCTCAAATATGCTTATCAAAGTCTTTGAAAGGATATAAAGTAAACAGAATTCATCTAATCGATAAAAAAATATAGACCTGTACTGAAAAATCTACTGAAGGAATACTTTCTTTTTTTTTAATTAATAATTCAATAATTTTGACTATTGGTCTTACTATACCATTTGCTAAATAATCTTTTGATGTCGAATGCGAATCTAATTAGCAATGA
>QCWC01000020.1 GCA_013114705.1 Candidatus Nitrosocosmicus sp.
GTCAGTATACTCTTAGAAAATTCTGCTAACTTTTTGTATTTCTAAATTTGCAATGTTGGAAAACTTGCAAATTGTCATCTGCAAACTTGCTAATGACTTGATTTTTTTTTGCCAAATAATTGGCTTGGTAAAATAAAACCCTGTTGCTGTGGCTTCCTCAACACTAGCAAATATTTGTTAATACTTTTCTTTTTTTTACCAAAAGAGTTAGGATCTATTATCACTCTACGTAATGCTGATGAATCAATTGATCGTAAAACCTTATCGATTTTATATTTACAAATTCAAACATTCCATGTTTTGAAAGTTCACGTCCAAATCCACTATTTTTGATTCCCCCAAAAGGAACTCTAGGATCAGATACGACCACGTTGTTGACAGTCACGATTCCTGCTTGGAGCAGTTTTGAATATTTTTCAGCTTTGTTTAAATTTTGCGTCCATACACTTGCACCCAATCCAAATTTTGTATCGTTTGCTATTTCAAGTGCCTGTTGCTCATCTTCAGCAACAATAACAGGTGCTACCGGACCAAAAGTCTCTTCCCTAGCCACCTCCATCCTTGGAGTAACGTTCTTAAGTATGGTGGGTTTGTAAAAGAAGCCTTTATTGTTGCCACCATTTTCCTTTCCTAGCCTTTGCCCGCCAGTAGCTAGTTCGGCTCCTTCTTTAATGGACTTTTTTACCATTTCATCGATATTTTCAATAGCCGCCAGATTTACCATGGGACCGATATCAGTTTCCTCTGATAAGGGGTCACCAACTTTGAGCTTTTCTGTTTTTTCAATGAATTTTTCCAAAAATTGATTGGCTATATTTTTTACGACAATAAAGCGTTTGGAGGCAATACAGCTTTGTCCACAATTAATAAATCTACCCTTAACCGCGCCACTTGATGCCTTTTCTATGTCAGCATCTTCGCAAACTACGAAGGGATCACTTCCGCCCAGCTCTAGTACCACTTTCTTTAACTTGGAAGTTGCGTGCTGAGCCACTTTTGCACCCACCGGTACGCTGCCGGTGAACGTAACCGCACTGACATCTTCAGAATCGATCAAATATTCAGCCTCTTTTCCTGAAGCAATAACTGTTTTAAATACATAATCAGGCAAACCAATTTTCTCAAATATTTTTTCTATTTCCAACCCGCATTGCATCGTAACACTAGACGGCTTTAAGATAATCGTGTTGCCTGCTATCAACGAAGGTGCAGCAAACCTCAATGCTTGCCAATATGGAAAATTCCAGGGCATCAAACTGGCAATAACCCCTAGGGGCTCAAACGTTACTATTGATTTTCTTGCATCGGTATTAATAACCTCGTCATGTAAAAAGACACCGCCGTTATCTGCAAAATATTCAACTGCCCAGGCACATTTGTCTATTTCGGACCTTGCCTCCTTAATGGTCTTTCCCATTTCGAGTGTGGCTACCTTGGCAAGTCGCTCTCTTTCTTTTTTAAATTCGTTTGCGAAAGCATACAGAAATCCAGTCCTTCTTTTATAGTCCTTGCGCCATTCCTTGTATGCCTTTTTAGACTTTCTGGCCAGATCGGCAACTTCCTCCTTGGTTATGAGATTATATTCACGTAAAACTTCCTCAGTAGATGGATTTATTGTACTTATAGTCCTAACACTTTTGGGTTGACTATCATTTAACTTATTGGTAGAAACATTAGTAGAATTCAATTAATGATCAATAGTCTCCTATATACAACTAGCAATTTAATAGTAGTTTTTGACATAATATGAGAATTAAACTTTGCTAACAAAGGGTTTGTAGAGATATCATAAATATATGCACATTGCTCATCTAAGACGCAGATTGGTTCTAATTCCAATTTCGTTTTACGTATCATTTGCCGAATTTAGACCGGTCGACAGAGTCTATCCTGTTTTGTTGCTAATGGGATGATGGCGACAAAAATAGAAACAAGTACCAATCTTGTAGTCTTGTAGTCTTGTAGTCTTGCAATTTACAAAAGTACAAACCATAGAACCCAACATGATTAGCTAGTAATTCATACAAACACTAGTTTACGATATTCTTGCTTTTGGTAGATTCCAATTATATTTCATCGCCAATAGCCTTATTCCTGTTGCAGTTATGATTCCTGTAATAGCAGCGATCACCGGGTCTGCTAGGAGGACCAAGGCATAAAAGACGAGTACCCCTCCAAAACTTGCTGTTGCATACAACTCTCTAACAAAAACCAAGGGCATCTCATTAACAAATACGTCTCTTAATATTCCTCCACCTGTTGCAGTTATCAATCCAGCAAATGTTATTAAAAGTAAATTTGGTCCAAAAATTGCAAAAGCCATAGTCGCACCTATTATGGTGAAAACACCTAGACCAACCGCGTCGCATTTTAGAAATACATTCCAGTGTTTTTTAATTTTATGATATGAAAAAAACACCACAAACCCGGTAAATATTGTAAGCACAAAATAGGTGGGATCAGATAGAGCAGCCGGGGGAAAGCGACCAAACAACACGTCTCTTATTATCCCCCCCGATAACCCGGCTATAGTTGACAAAATAGCCACACCAACTAAATCTGATTTTTGCTCAATCGCTTTAAACGCTCCAGTTACAGCAAATGCAACTGTACCAAAATAATCCAGATACAGAATAATTTGAGGATAGTAAAAATTTAAAATAGAAAATATTTCGACCATTACTTATACCAGGTCTACATACCTAATATCTAGATCGTAATTACAGAGAGTCAGGTGGGATTAGAATTCCTCGTCTTATCAAAATGGATTGGGAAATGTAGGTAAAAATGTGCCCACAATGGCAACCACAATCCAAAGTACCACTGCTATCAAAATCGCTTTGAGCCATCCAGTGCTATATAACCACTTTAGAGAAACAAGCCAAATGATACCACCTACAGCTGCTGCAATAATGCCGTTTCCAAAAATATAATTTATAATTCCAAACATTATTGAACCCAACAGTGCCGCAAAGAGCGCTATTTTAATGCCTTCCTTTTCCCCAAGTAACTTTGTAACAATGTAAATCAAGATAGTCGAAATTGCAAGACCAATTAAGAAGCTAATTATTCCCAAGTACAAAAAATAAATATCCATTTATAAATATTAACTTTATCGTTCTCACAATAACTACAGTAAGTGGTCGGAAAATTTAGATCCTTTAAATATTTAGAAAAGGACTAAATCATCATGTCTGATAAACCGGTAAAAATTCTAATCTTATTTTATTCAAGATATGGCAATACTGTAAAAATGGCTGAAGAAATAGCATACGGTGCCAAAGAATTGTCAAATGTAAGTGTAGCCCTTCGCAGAATCGCAGACGATGTCCCAACTGAAGTTATTTCTCAGAATCCACAATGGTCCAAGGTGGTAGAAGATATGAATAATAGATACCCGACAAGCAGTGTTGATGATTTGGTCAAAGAATTACCACATTATGACGCAATTATTTTTGGTTCACCTACAAGATTTGGAAATATGGCAGCACCCCTGAAAGCATTATGGGATAGAACAAGCAAACTTTGGATGGACGGGGCTCTCATCGGCAAGTTGGGTGCTGTTTTTACCGGCGCTGCCTCTGTTCATGGAGGCCAGGAAACGACCGCAATTTCGATGATGTTTCCAATGCTTCACCACGGGATGATAATTGTAGGGGTACCCTATTCTGTTCCTGAACTAACCCAAAGTGGTAGTCCGTACGGTCCAAGTAGAATTGTTGGCCCACTGGCGAATAGAGAAATCGATGATGCAGACATCAAGGTAGCAAGAGCGTTGGGTAAAAGAGTAACTATGTTGGCCCAAAAGCTTTTCAGAGAATAACTGCTGTCTCCTTAACAGATAACATCACTCGCGATTGGTTCCCAATTCTCACTAGTTTATCTAATAAATCCAAGACCCTCGAGAAATGCGATATGATAATCAAGACAAAATAGTTGCTCATTTTAGTATCATCTAATTACTGACCATACTGCAGATTTATATTTTGATACCAAACCAACTGTCCAAGTACCAAAGAAAAAACACATTATTTTCACACAGTGTTACTAGTCATAGAATCCAACATGGATTTACAGACGACATTAAAAAAAATAATGAAAATGAACGAACTCAACGTAAGAAATCTTGAGGTTAAAGTCCATGTATGAACCTGACTCGTTATCAAACGTATCTATCTATTTGTCATCAATAGTTGAAATTCCATATTTCCAACCGTTTGAATCCATTTTTTCCAAAAAATCAACTATAACCTTTGTGAGAATTCTTATTATTTCCTCCCCCTTCTCTACTGTTGCCGACTTGGGTGCGCCTGTCGATCCAGTGTTTGTAAGCTCATTAAATTTCCAATAGATTCGGATATCCTCTCCAGGTAAATTTGGAATAGTTTGTTCAGGTGCCAAACTCAAATTGACTAGATCTGGCCTTACAGCGAGCAAAGCCGATGTTTCGGCTTCACCACCATGACCAAGTCCGTCCCACACATCAAAAACATTCCTGTTTTTTTGGCCCACCAAAGTCCACCAAGATTCCAGGCATGCGATCACCATATCGGGATATTCATTTTTGATGTTTCTAGCAGCGGTCTCTGCAGGAGCAATATTTCCATCATGACCATTTAAAATTATAACGCGCTTAATCCCGTTTGATGCAAGGCTTTTCAGAAGATCCTCTATTAGGCTTATCATGGTTGATGATCTCAAACTAATTGTCATTTGATAGTCAATGTGGTGGATGCTCACTCCATAAGGAACAACAGGTAATACGATGAACTTTTGATCATTCTCTTGCTCGGATTTAGATTTATGAATATTATCTAAAACTAACTGCGCAAGATTAACTGGAAAAATAGAATCAGATCCAAATGGGAGATGATTACCATGGTTTTCGCATGAGCCAATCAACAAGAATGCTATTGCTCTAGATTTATGAAGTTTGCTCACCTCCACCGCATTCATATTTTCAAGCAGGTATTTTTTTGATAAACCTTCCATAATGATTCAAATCCACTATGTTGTTTTAAAGATTCTTATGATTTATAGAGTTTTTATCTTATTAACCGATATTCACATGGCCTTCATTTCTTTCTTTGGTTATTAATATTTGTTCGATAAATTATAAGTTGAAACAAGTGATTCAATGGCAGACCCAGTTCTCAGGACTAATTTATCACTAAGAGGAGCACCCACAATTTGCAATCCTATTGGAAGTATCGATGGGGATGAATTAAGATTATTCAAAGGGATTGTTAATGCCGGAAATCCAATACTGTTAAATACGATTGTGTTTCTTAGGAGCAGATCACGAGTAATAAAATTCCGATGATTGATATTTATATTAGTATTGCGTAGTTTTGGAGCATGTATAACGGTGGTGGGCAGTAAGAGAATCTTATTAACATTATCAAATATGTCCATAAACTCCTTTTTGATATTTGCTATCTTTTTCCGGGCTTCCTGATACAAAGAAGACCGTATTTTGCTCCCTCTTACTAGCATCATTCTCACCTCTTCAGATAATAGGCCCGAGTTATTTTTGATTTTGTCCGAATGAACTTGTGCTGCTTCATATAGACGGACTATTCTCCAACTTTGAAAGTACTGTTTGGCTAGTCTAAAATTAACAAGCTTTAAATTGAATCCGTTTTTTCTCAATAGCGATAAAATCTCAAAGTATCTATTTTTTATTCCCTCGTTTAAAATATCAAGGAAATAGTTTGCTGGATATAATAACACTAAATGATGGAAATTACTAAAGGCATTAGTGTTAGAAGGCAAAAGTCTTTTCAGTTTGGACCTACTGTACGATGATTGGATGACTTCAAAAACGATCTGGGAATCAATCGTATTCCGAGTTATTATTCCAATGTGATCTAAAGAGGGCGAAAGAGGTAAAGTACCGGATACACTAATAGTACCAAATGTTGGTTTTAATCCTACTACACCACATAGCGAGGATGGGACTCTTATCGACCCTCCTGTATCAGTACCAATTGAAAAGACAACCATTCCAGTAGCAACTGCGACTGCTGAACCCCCGCTTGATCCCCCCGAAATTTTTGATAAATCAAGGGGATTTTTGGTATCACCAAATAGGCTATTTTTTCCAGTGATTCCAGAGGCCAATTCATTTAGATTGTTGCTACCTATAAGAATAGCTCCTGCATTTTCTAATTTCTTGACTACTGGAGCGGTGTTTTTTGAAATATAATTATCGTAATATTTTGAACCTGCAGTAAATTTTAGATCCTTTACATGAATCAGATCCTTTACTGAAAATGGGATCCCATGAAGAGGGCCAATGTAATTGTTTGATTGAATCGATTTCTCACATTCTTTAGCTTTTGCGAGAATGACGTCTTGTGGTAACACTGTTATAAATGAGTTGAAAACGGAATTTAATTTTTTTATTCTATATAGACAAGTACTTGCCAATAAGACTGGAGATAATTTTTCTTTTTTGATTAGCATGGATAATTCAATCAAAGTCATATTTTTTTCTTTAAAATAGAGACTAAAATCTGTCAATTGTAAATTAGTAGTGTTAATTTAGACTATTAGGTATTTGGACAGATCTAATTGATAAGCTCTTCTTGAATGGCTTTGCAAATATCTATCTCCAGTTGCTTTTAATAAAACTGCATATAAGGATGCTACTAATAACTTTGATGCTCAGACATGAAAGTCAATTTAGCATTCGGTGATGGGATTTCGTAAAAATAACTAGGTTCAATTATCCTATTGGAATCTAGCAGAATATAGTAAAATTGAAAAGAAGTATTAGAATTGGATTGTAGTTTTGCTACGAGGATTTCACAGTAATAAATTTGATAAATTTGTAAATATGATATCTGGTTTTTGAACCTGATGAATAAATTCATTACAGGAATAATTTCTGCTTTACTTGTAGCAGGCATCGTTGGAGCATACGTTCCAAACGCACTAGCAACATTAGGAGGTTTAGGAGACTGTACTGGCAATAGTGCATTAGGCCAACAACCAAGTAGCTCAGCCGAGCAAGAGACAGAACAAGACCAAGAAAGTGGAACCGACGCACAATCAATATCACCTGAATTTAATGCTTTGACTGGTAACAACCTTAACTTCGCTGATCAACAAAATGGCGAATGCTCATCACCATTGAGATTACTTGAAGAAAGTTCATCACCAATGGCTTCTCTTGAAGAAAGTCCCTTAGCATCCACATCAGCATTACAAAACAGCACTGCTCAATAGGATCATACCCACATAGGTAGATCCTATTTATTTTTTAATCCATATTTTAGGTTCAAGATTAACTCTGAATTTCAGTTTTTTAGAATACCCTATTGTTCAATTATAGTAACACTAAGTAATTAGTTAGATGATACAGTTTTGACAGTGGTCAGACCACCTTCAAGGTATTTGCATCAAGTCAATGGATCTAGAGAGAGATGCTAAATTAGATATTTGAATAGAGAATAGTAGCAGTGAATAAAAACAAGAGGCAAAAAAATGCAACTTCAACGTTATATACTTCTATGCGTATACTATCATAGATGATTTTTTGACTACGAATAATTTTCCCTTAAAAAGTTGGCATATTGAAAATATGGAAAAGACTGTTTTAAAATATGTAAAAGGGCTACCTGATGATGCATCAAAGTGGGAGATAAGAAAGCACAAGAAATACGGTAAATTATCTAATATCATTCGAAACATAAATTATGATATGAAACATGGTGTCACAAACGACCAAGTTATTGAAGTATTCTCCAAGATTCGACATGAGCCGAATTATTGTGATTTACAAAACAATTTAGAAGCAATGAATAGGTTAGGAGATTTGGAAAGACACTGGAAGGACACCTATTAAAAAATTCTGTTTGATAATTGGTATTAAAATTTACAAATATCAAGAATACATAAAAAATACTACATTAGCTAAAAAACTAGATAAGATAACCGGCATTAATTTAAGGAAAGCAAGTTAAAATATTTGTTCAACCAATTTTTGGTTCAGAGAGTTATATATCCTCTCTTAGTATGTTAAAATTGGATTTAGAATATGAACTGAAATCAGTTTCTAGGTCGGAATCCAGAATTCACTCTGCGGTGTGACGAAGAGCAATACCCACAATAATCTACTATTCCTGCCTTTCCATGGCACATACATTCACATTTACTTCCTGCTGAAAATTTTTGTCTCATGTATACATTAAATGCAACAACCCTTATAATAATTAGTAATATTTTATTTGTAATAATCAATTATTTATATTCAAAATTACAGTAATTGCAACTGCTTTCTAGCATTTTGTAGTGCATACAAAGTAATCGAGTAATCAGGTTTGCGGTTCTTCTTTAAGTAAATCGATATACGGTAGAATTTTTTTTTCCAGAATATTAAATGCATCCGCATCCACGTCCAAAGAAATCAAGACATAGTATTTTTGGCCATTTGCTCCGACCATAGGGACAGTGGCTCTAAGCAACTTGTCATATTTTCCTACCGAATAAATTAGTGTGCCCATATTTTTCTGAAAATCTTCTCGTAGTTCGGCTCTAAGTACCGCCTGCATAGAGTATAATCGCGTCTCATCTTCGTTCAACAATGGTTGAAGTTGTTTCCTATGCGAAGTACCTAAAAGGGTGCCCATTGCGTTTGCAATACCCACAAATCTAATAAGGGGATCTAATTCCCTAATGCGATCGCAATGAATTTTTGCAAAATCTTGATTACTTAAATCCAATGATGATCAATGAATATCAAATACAAATACTATTAAAAATTTTATGACGAGATAGTAAAAGTTAAAATTTTGTATCTTAGTATGTTCTCTAAATTAAGTGCATATTATCCTTGGATACTTTTTACACTATACTAACAATACCACAAATTGACCATTTGTAGTAGCAATTTGTTTTTCTTTACTTAATTGCGTAAAATGCAAATGTTTTGCCACTGTCGAATTTAAATTCCCATAAATGGAATTGAAAAACGAACTTCTCTCTCAGCAATCTTCTTTTGGTCGTCTTCTCTAGATAATTCTGCATATTCAGGATTCAAATCAATGGCTTGATTCAAATAAAACGCCGAGTCAGAGGATTCACTATCGCTGGTTTTGGTTTTAGATACAAAACATCTATACCAAACCTCAGGTATTAATGGATCTTGCTTTAGTATGTGACGATAAATCGAAAGCGACTCCTGGTAAGATCCTAAATTTTCCAGAATAAACCCATATGTATAAAGAATATCTATATCAGTTGGATCTATACCCAAGGCACGTTTGATTATTTCTAACGATTCTGCTAAGCGATTCGGAAAATAGAAAGCCGTTATCCATGCTTTACCATTCAATGCTTTCACATGATCGGAATCGATTTCAATGGCCTTGTCAAATGAGGCAATAGCTTCGGGGAATTTGGAGAGTGCAGAGAGAGACATACCTTTGTTGAAATAGGCGTCTGCAAAGTAGGGATTACTTTCAATGGCCTTGTCAAATGAGGCAATAGCTTCGGGGAATTTGGAGAGTGCAGAGAGAGACATACCTTTGTTGAAATAGGCGTCTGCAAAGTAGGGATTACTTTCAATGGCCTTGTCATAACAGGCGATGGCTTCTGGATTATTTCCAAGGTAGTATAGAGAGAGACCTTTGTTGTTGTATGCATCAGCGTATTGTGGATTGATTTCGATGGCCTTGTCATAACAGGCGATGGCTTCTTGATTATTTCCCGTGACGGACAGTACTATACCCTTGTTGTAATATGCCAAATCGTATTCAGGGTTGATTTCGATGGCCTTGTCATAACAGGCGATGGCTTCTTGATTATTTCCAAGGTAGTATAGAGAGAGACCTTTGTTGTTGTATGCATCAGCGTATTGTGGATTGATTTCTATGGCCGGGTCATTTTCAATGGCTTGGTCGTTTTGTACAGTATCGTTATTATCGATATATGTTGAAGGCTTGAAATCTATTTTTTCTACAGGTGATTCACTACTAGATCTCGGTGACTCTAAATCATTTGAAGGAATCGACTTCATCAGCAGCGCTAATTCTTCAATGCGTTCTTGAATAGAATTCTTATATTCACTGGACAAAGATATTGATCTAAGTTTTTTGTCAAGAATTTCTGTAATTTCGCTAAAAGCGTCCTGTAGTTCGGGAATAGGTATTTCATACACATTCTTGTTTATCGAGCTCGAACTGTTCTCCTTCTTTACAGGGCAGGAGTCATCAAAATGATTACTATTTTTATTATTATTCCCCCCATCAAAGCTTTTGGGGGTTTTGTTAATTTTGTAATTTTTATTCAAAAAGTGTCATTATATATTAACGTCTCAATTATTTAACTATTATAGTTAAACCATTAACAAATAAATTTTTTTCAACTAAAAATAGAAATTTTGTAGAAACCATCTTAAATATTTACAATTCACAGCATAATTTTGACAATAAAATAATCTTCTCAAGTATGGCGATTTCCAACATTATTTACTTACTTTTATGATAAATTTGCTTATTTACTTTGAAAATATCCAGTGGTTAGATCAAACCTATCATACAACCATTCATCCCTATGAAAAACCAATGAAACCATGATAACGACCTATTGCTAAAAGAATCCCTAAACAAGAACGAAGAATTATTCTAATTATTATTTGGTGATAGAAATTTATTCTTCTCTACAAAACAACATCTTTATGGTAAAAGGAATTGTCATTCATTGAAAATTAATTAATTCATATAACCTTAGTTAGAATCACAACACGATAAACAAAATAATAGTGTTACTATATATTCGTCAATGAATGGGATGTGTATTCAAGTACTATTCGATCATTAAAGAAAACTTTGAATGATCGAAACCTATTCAGATCACCTAAATTTTCTTGAATATTGTTACTGTAATGATAACTCATAAGTTATTTAATAGCATATATTATGTATGAACAAAATAACAAGAGAAATAGCTAATATTTTACAAGATCAAATCGATAATCAAACTGTTGAGATCCAAAATAATGGTCTTTCAGCAGAACAGGCAGAAGAAATACAAAAGTTCGCAAGGTCTTTATCCAGAAATAGCCCATTTTTCCCATATCCCCTAAAAGGAAGATAGAGTGATTTTAAGCTAACTAGCACATTTTCTTAATATAAAAAAATAACATTTCGTGAAGTATGTATGAAAGAGAGTAGATGTATAATTTGTGGAAAATCATGTAGTATGGATTTCCATAGCTCAGGCGATATTAAATTTAGCATTGATAAGGCTAGCTGTTATTTGATATACAGGAAGCTGCTTGGGGTTTACGGAATCCAATACATGAGATTATTAAATTCACACTATTAATTTCATGCAATTCTCTGAGGCTAATCCTTACCATAAGCAAGTATATATGACTTAAATTATGTGTCCTTTTGGTTTGTTTGAATTTGTTTTTGATTTTTCAATAGCTTAATTAATTTACGAGATTACTAAAAAACGAATATGTTATTTGAGTAACGATAATAAGAGAAGAGAATGGTTGTTGGAGATTGATCAAATTGGATCAAGGTAATCCACTTTTGAATCCCCTATGATGTCTTAAAAACTCAAATAGTACGTCCAAATATGCTATTTATTGAATATCGCTGATAAGCTGGATTCTTTGAGTAGTAATTCAAATATTACAACTTTATCGATACTGGCTTTTATTGTCCTTTTGGGTACTGATCTTTATATAAGCTCCATAACGGATGTCGCTGTAAGTTTTATACAATCACCATTTGGATTTGGGTTGTTCTTAACAATCCTTGGATCAACTGTAATTGCGAGTTTATTAGTTGTCAACAGAGTATTCATCATTATTAAGGAGAAATCGTCCTTTGAAAAATTCGCAAAGATGTTGCGGGTAGTTCAAATCATAATTTACTCCTTGTTGTTCGTATTACTGTTGGATATCTTCATTGACAACAAGTATTTTACTATCAGCTTGACAACAATTATGCTTGTAAGTTATGGTTCGAGTATATTGATGAGTATTTTTGTGAGTTATAAGCTATTTAGTTGGTTTAAAGAAAACAAAAATAAATTTGCATTTATTTTTGGATTATCAATTTTTATCTTATTTGTTAATAATGTTGTTTCCATATTGCTGTTTGGTACTTTGTTGTCCGAAAAACCCTCAGAAATAGGATTCTCAACTCCAGTGGTTTTCAATTTTGAATGTGATGCCGATTCTTTATACTGTCTCTTTAAAGAAAACATAATAAACATTCAATCGTATACGTTAATGATTTATTTTTCATTATTTTGGATCAGCAACTACTTTCTATTGCACTACCATATTAGAAAAATAGGAAGGATAAGGTTTTTTACACTAATCACTCTACCCCTGGTATTATTCTTTTTTGTTTTCATTTATCATTATGACGAACTTTATTCACTCAGCGAGAATACAAATTTTGATGAGAATGTCATTTTTATGCTTCAGATCTTCATAGTTATGTTTTCTATTTCTTTATGCGGAGTTTTATATGGAATTGGATTTAAGTCGGTAGCAAACCTCTTGAAAATATCTCATAATGTAGAACGGTACTTGAAAATGGCTTCATTTGGAATAATTTTGCTATTTATTTCAGCAAATGCTACCATAGTTGGCGCGTCATTACCACCATATGGGATACCCAGTATTGCATTTTTGCCCTTTGCCTCGATACTCTTTTACATTGGAATCTATTACTCTATTATAGCAATATCTAATGATATTAAAGTTAGAAAATATATCAAGAGTTCTGCGTATAAGGAATTGGAGATAATGGGAGACTTGGCCCAGTCACAAATGATGGATACCATGAAACAAAAAGTGTTGAATATGACAAAAAAATATTCAGATGAACTTCATCAGAGTAATAATTCTGAAACCACGGAATCTGATGAGGACTTGAAAAACTACTTGGATGAAGCAATTAATGTTTTTAATAGCCGAGAGAAAAAAAAATCTACCTAATTTCCTCTACTTTTGATGCTAAGTTATAGATCTTACGTGTAAATGGATGCGAGGGGTATTCACGTGTAGTAAGGAATTCTTTTTCCTTAAACTGAATATCACAATAACACGGAATCTCAAGAAGAGTATCAATGTTAGAGGATTTATCAAAGATCTTTGCGATTTCGAGATCTATTTTTTTCTTAAAAAAAGAATCATCCTCTGTTATTTGAATGGATCCTGGTTCTAAATTAGTCGTAGGAACGCAGTATCCAGATACACGATTCAACAAAAGCTTACAAACAGCTCCGTGCTCAATTAGGGAGCCATATATTTCTCTGATCATCTTAATGGTTCCCTTTAAATCCAGGTCACCCATTTTAAGCGTCAGTAAAACAATATCAGATATCACTATCGAATTAATAGACCAATACCTTATTCCAGGACTGGTATCCATAACTATAAAATCAGCATTTTTTGTAACAAGTAGATCTTCTCTCATCGCAATGAAATTCCTAAATTGTTTAACCTGTTGCTCTCTATCGTTTAGTATGCTGCCTTCTAACTGATAAATGTCCTCCTTTCCTCCCCTTGAGAATCCTATCTTTAGTTCCCCTTTGACAGATTCATCCAAAAAATTGGATGAATCAACCATAATATCATCCAATTTGGCATTTCCCTTTAGATAATCGTTAATCCAGTACTTGGGTTCGAAATTAAAATAAGAATAAATACTTGGGGCATAAAAATCCAAGTCTAGAAGGTAGACACTATAACCCCTTGAAGCTAATAAAAATGAAAAATTGGCGGCTAAAGTAGTTTTCCCAGTCCCTCCTTTGTAAGAATGGAAGGAAATACACTTTGCCAATTCATTTACTTGAAGCATTCATTTAAAAAACTTTTGCAATTTTACTAGTTACGAAATCAATATGCTCGTTGATAAATACAGACATTTTGTGATATTTTACACCGGTAAATCGATTGTAAAAACACTTCCTTCGCCATTTTCATTGTTTCTTGCCTGGATTTCCCCTCCATGTCTCAAAATAATAATTTTTGAAAGATAGAGTCCCAAGCCCGTGCCAAGTTTATCTGTTGTAAAGAATTTTGTAAATAACTTTTTAAAGTCCTTATCATTAATGCCGCGACCAGTATCTTTAACCTTGAAATGTATAGAATTTTCCAATCTTTCCACAGATAGATCTATTCGCCCCTTCTCGGTGAATTTTATAGCATTGCCTATCAAGTTATCTAATACTTCAATAATTCGAACCTTATCTGCTCTGATATAAAGTGGTTTTTCTGAATATTCTAGGTTGAGTGAGAGCTTCTTTCGATTGATTTGAATGCTGTAGTCACTCAACAACTCCTCAAAGACCTTAATAATATCAAAAATTTCATAATTTAATGTAAAATTATTGTTTTCCATTCTAGCATAATCGAGGATATTATTGGTCATGATGTCTAGCTTCCTAGCATTCCTGGATATGATTTTTAAGAGATCATTCTTTTGATCTCCGTCTAGCCTTGTATTGTTTTGAATCATATCAGAAAACCCAAGAATCGGTTGTATCGGATTTTTCAATTCATGTGCCAAAATTCTCATATAATTGTTACTTGGTTTGGTATCATTTCTGATCTTGATGGACAATTTTTTTATTTTGCCTTCCAATAGGGATTGTTTCCAGAGGCTCTCAAACGCAGCTGCTCCATGCCAAACCATTGATTCCTTTCTTGAAATGATATTAACATACCTTCTGTGTTTATTACTATTTTGGGATGCGGATAGCTCTGAAAAAAAGGCGACAGAACGGTCAAAAAGTGATAAAAAATAATTGTTCCTATTGTCGTTAATATAATTTACATTAATATTTGAAATCTCACGGATTCTAAATCTATCCAAAAGTTCTGACGCATCTTTGCTTTCTACCAACAATATACGTACTTCAACTGACTGGAGTTGATTTTTGAGCGAAGAAAGAAGAGCGGCCTCCAAAAGTTTGCCAAATCTTTTGAAAATTGAACTATTTGAAAATAATATATCAATAGTACTCTTTGCTCGAGTGTACTCATCTAAGAACATGGCTTTGAATTCAGCGAAGTCGGAAACCACTTCAGATTTAAGATATTTAGAATTCTTTATATCATAAAGAGATAATTCAAGTAAATCCCCTCTTTCAGATCCAGAACCCCATTTGACCCGGTCAAGTTCCAAATGAGAAAAATCATCACCATAGATAGATATCAATCGATTGAAGAATCCATAACAACTTTTATGATGGAATCTCTTAACGCCTTCTTCCGAATAATTGAAAAAAATATCAAGTTGGTTTTTAATTGGCTTACCACATAGGTAACAATTTCTGTTGATTATGGGGTCCATGCCACTCGAACTTGAATCAGATTTGATTGGAATAACACTATTTACTTTAAATAATTATATAACCTTATCTTGAGAATATCCATTCTTGAATAACATTGCAAAAATTTTTATGCACATGTAACAAGGTAAAATGTGACCAAAAAGCCTCTAATGTTTAATTTTTTGCAAAAACTGAATTATAGGGATATTTTGAAAAATAATACTAATCCATTGGATCTGTTAGATAAATTAAACATAGGAGATGTAAAGAAAAATCGTGTATCACCACAAGTTTTGATTCTGACCAAGAGGATGGATATAGAATCAGATTTGATTGGAATACAATTATTAAGAAATGGAATAGAATATATCAAAATTAATGAGGAAGATATCCCGCTGGATTTTGGTGCAGAATTTAGAGTTGGAAGGGAAAATAGTGTGTTACTAAAATTAAGAGATAAGGAAATAGTTACTGAAAGTATAAAAGTTGTTTTGTTTAGATACTTTGACTTAAAATTCTTGAAACATCTTACCGGTATTCATCAAATCTATGTTGAACAACAGTGGTATCAACTATTCAATTGCCTCCAAGCATCATTAAGGTGTCTTTGGATTAACGATCCTAACAATACTTTTTCATCAGAAAATAGATTGCATCAATTGCTCGTCGCTCAAAAAAACGGATTTAGAATACCAGATACATCTATTACAAACATCCCTTCCTCAGGAATAAGATTTTGTAACGAATACCCGACAAAAACTGTAGCAAAGGTACTTCATCATCACGAAATTATTTATAAAGAGTATTCGTATCGTTTTCCAACAAGTATTATCACAGCGGATAGTCTTTCAAACATAAACGGATTAAGATACGCCCCATTGATACTCCAAAAAAGGATTTTAAGCAGGGAGGAGATTCGTATTACAGTAGTTGACGACAAAGTATTTCCGATTCGAATCACAATTTCTAAAAACAAGAGGAAATATTATTCGGATCTTCATAAAATTGAGGAGAGGTTCTTGAATTTTGAAAATCTCGATATCGAAAAAAACATCGAAAAAAAGTGTATCAAGTTAAACAGGGAGTTGGGGTTACTCCTTTCAAGTATAGATTTAATGGTTGACAATAAAGGAGAATTATATTTTCTTGAAATTAACCCAATAGGAGACTGGAATTGGCTCGAAAAGCATGTAGATTTGTCGATCACTGATTCAGTCTCGAAGCTAATCTTAAAGTCTTTAGAAAGATAAGTATAATATTCTATTTCTCATAATAACTTTATGTACTTTCTTTTACCTGTTGAAAGTATCTATTGTAATAGTTAAAGAGCATAATTTCTTCATTTGAGTTCAATTTTCCAGCCTTGAAGAAGTGATTTCATTTTCTTGTTTGAGAATTACTATTGGCAAAAATGTAAAAATATTTTAATTGGTATCATGATACTAACTTATTCTGTGATGGGAAGTAATATCTTGATAATAGATGACGATGTAGGTACAGCATTATTCTTTAAAATTTGTCTGGAGGATGAGGGCCACCAAGTAACCATATTCAATGATCCAGGCTCATTGTTGGAGGAATTTGAACCCGGTATTTACGACCTATTGATTACCGATATACGAATGCCTCGGATAAATGGTTTTGAATTAGCCAGCAGAATCAGATTAATGGATAACAAGATAAGAATTTGTCTCGCTACAGCATTTGAGGAATACTATCAATCAATCATTAAATCATATTCCGATCTTAGTTTTAATTGCATTATAAGAAAACCCATAAATAAAGATAGTTTTCTGGAAATTGTAGAAAATAGGTTGAAACAACCAACATAATCCTCATTAGAGAGCTAGATCAAAAAGCCTAAAAGTCGTATCCTAGTCCTTACCTCGTTCGACTTTAAAACCTATTCGTACTTCAGCTTGATATTCGAGCTTTTGAGATTCATCTAGCCTAAATGTAACTCGACCCATCTCGCCCCACTGTATGTTTTTCACAGTTTCTGAAGCTTCCTTGAATGCATTGTTGACTGCATCATCCACTCCAATTGAAGAAGTTCCAACAATATCTATGTATTTGTAAACCATATGAAAACTTTCCAAGTAGTTGCATAAAAATATAACCAACAAGTGTAGCTACCAAATTGCTGAAAATCTCACCAAATACTTTAATTGATCTTTAACATCTTTGGGACATGATTTTACGTATTAGGAATCCACGATAATTTAAGTACAAAATCCAGAAGAATTACAGACTTATGGTTAAGTGTTGAATCGAATTTATAGGCCGTTAATCATTTAATAAAATCAGAATAATAATAATAATAATAATCGACTAGAACTACGAACTTAACTTAAAAGTTAGATTTTTTGTACAGGTAAGAAATTCAAGATGTAAACAAATATTTTCACAATTTAAATAGCTGATTTATTAATCTAAATCAATATGACGAAGAATTATGCTTATCCAGAAGTTTTGGTAGATACTAACTGGACTGAAGATCACATTAATGATTCTAAAGTCCGTATCGCAGAAGTTGATTACGATCCCACTACTAATTACCATTTGGGTCACATACCTGGGTCTGTGTTACTAGACTGGAAAAAAGATATTAATGATCCTGTAAGTAGAAATATCTTATCTCAATCAGCTTGTGAGCAGTTACTTCGATCGATTGGTGTCAACAATGATACAACTTTAATCCTGTATGGCGATTTCAATAATTGGTTTGCTGCCTTTGCTTTTTGGGTTTTTAAATATTATGGATTTGATGATGTCCGCATAATGAATGGCGGAAGAAGAAAATGGTTAGAAGAGGATAGAAAGTTAGACAAAGTCATACCATCTTATCAGAGGGGTAATTTTAACGCTAAAGGGCAGGATGAAAATATTAGATCTTACCTAAATGAGGTATCAAACTCTATAAATAGAGGCGACCGGATAATGGTTGATGTTAGATCACCCGCTGAATTTTCTGGAGAAGTTACCGCACCAGCAGAATATCCAACAGAACATGCACAAAGGGGTGGGCATATACCAGGAGCGAAGAATATCCCATGGGGAAAAGCAGTAAACGATGATGGTACTTTCAAATCTGCTGAAGAATTGACACAACTATATCATGGTTATGGGGTATTGCCTGAGAAAGAAGTTATTGCGTATTGTAGAATCGGCGAAAGATCGTCGCATACTTGGTTTGTGCTAAAATACTTGTTGGGTTATCCAAATGTAAAAAATTACGATGGCTCGTGGACCGAATGGGGAAATATGATTGGAAATCCTATAGAGAAGTAAACCACGACTCAATCTACTTTTTTCCTAATAATAATATTGAATAAATACTTGTTACCATTATTTTCTGATCCCGAGTCTGCCTTATGCTTTTCCTTAAGTATTTCCACAATTTCTTGGTGATTCTGGTCTGTCCATCTCAATAGTTCTAGATCAGCTGTAGGAT
>QCWC01000252.1 GCA_013114705.1 Candidatus Nitrosocosmicus sp.
ATGTGATATTCTTAATATAACATAACATCTACTAATATTTGATTATTATTGGTAGATCTTGTATATGGTTTGGGTATGACCGACATTATTAGAGATTTCCCCGCTCATTTTAGTATGTTTACTAAATACATATCCATTAAGCTATTTAAGTCAAAACCTTTCATTTATGGTTCTGCAGATATTATCAACATATGTAACCTTCACTGCTCTCATTGTTATTGGTGGAAAACTAGAAGAAATGAAAAAGACGAATTAAGTGTAGAGGATTGGAGGAAATTAATCAATGATACTTTCAAAAAACATCACGTATACGTGGTTACTCTTGTAGGAGGAGAGCCCTTGATGAGGCAAGATGTGATCAAGACTTTCTGTGACGAAATGCCTAGACGTATATGTGTGGTAACAAATGGGACCTATCCGTTACCGCGATTCAAAAATCTTTACTTTTACTGGGTTTCTCTAGATGGTACTGAACAAATACACGATAGCATAAGAGGTAAAGGAGCATATGCAAAAACAAAGAAAAATATTTTAGACTATATAGCAGGACCACCTAGAAATGGCAAACCTGCTTGGAAAGATATCTGGATAACTATGACTATAAATTCACTGAATTACAAGACTGTAGAGGATTTAATTGCAGAATGGAAAGGAACTATCAATAAAATTGGATTTCAGTTTCACACACCGTTTGATGATAATGATCCTCTTTGGCTTCCATTTGGAGAGAATAGAAGTAAGGTGGTTGACAACATGATTGAATTAAGAAAAAGGTATCCTGATTTTATTATGAACACAGATGAACAACTCCAGTTGATGAAAGGGTCATGGGGTGGTACCAAGACTACTCCTATTGACTGTCCTTCTTGGGCGATTCTCTCTATAGATCACAAAGGAGAGACAAAGCAACCTTGTTGTATAGGAAGTTCTGATCCTAAGGCACTTAAACCGATTTGTGAAAAATGTGGTGTAGGATGTTATTCCATTTTGGTGGCCCAAGGATTGAAGAACTAATAGCATAATGATCAATCTAGCTGAATTGGTTTTTGCCATTTAATTCTCTACATACCTTCGCACAATTATCTAAATTTTAAAAGTAGTCTAAAAGTTAATTTTTGAATTATTCAGAGTTGAATTCTAACATCTGTGGTTTTATTTAAAAAAATTGGAGTTTACATTTACAAAAACGATATTGGAAGGGTCAAAATTATATCAATGCCATGTATCTTAACCCAAAATGGTAAAACTTTACAGAATACAGTTAATAAAATAGTCAATGACTTTCTCCACAATCTCCTCTCTTTTTATCATTTTGATTATCAGTCATTACAAATTATAATGAGTAATAGAGCATAAATAATCAATTGAAGATTTACTAAACTCTAAGATAACTAATTATTTTGACATAAAAAATCAAAAAATTTTAATGCTAATAATAGTAAATTAAGTATCCAGATATCTTAAAGCCAAAAAGCACATTGTAGTAAGCAAGAATTAACATGTGTGTCACCGATAATATATTCATACTATTTCGCTTTGTTGTATTTTTACCAATAATTTACTCTTAAGATACTAATTGTGGTATTCCTCAAAAGGTTGTATATATTACTAAATGCAAATTTCCGAGCAATTTACTATTGCCACGATTTCCTAAGACAGTGGCAAGATATGGTTGCTTGACTAACCCGGATGATTTTATTCTAAAATCTCAATTTGCTAGAAGGTCGATCGTTAGTTAATTAGTTTTTAGTGCTGTTACAAGCGTTGATAGTTTAAAAGGCATTGTGAGAATATCTTTTTCTTTTATTCCAGCGGTTTTTATATCCTCGGCAGGTAAGTATTCTTTTGGAGTTGTTGTGATTAGTACTAACTTTTGGTCTGGTTTTTCTAAGTATATTCTATTGGCAACATCAAGGCCAGAAGGGTTATCCAAATGGGTATCTAATATAATAGCATTGTATGGTTTTTCCTTCCACTTGCTATCATTAAAGTAATCTAGAGCCTCATGTCCACTATTAGCTGTTTTTATACACATACCAAATGAAGACAAATAAGTCCTAAATAGAATTAACAGCTCGCTTTCAGCCACGGCAATCAAGATCTGTACTTGCTCTAATTCTTTTTTTAATAGAAATTGAGCATCTATTACTTGCTCACCTCGAAGGTAGCCATTTCTACTACAATTCACTTGTAATGGAATATAAGGGTTAACATTGTTTATATAAATAGGTAAAAATTTACTATTTATGGTAATAGTTACAATGAACCTCTAGGTTGCATCTCAACCACAGAGTAGCAATAGTATTGGTAAATTAGGTAAAAATTATTTATGTCCATTCGGTCAACTACGAAGCACTATCGGAACCATTTCATATTAGGATCCTCATCTAGGTTAGATCGGTACACTACCCAGTACGCACCAATTGCCCTTTTTTGACATTAGAAACATTTGAGCTGTCAAAGAACTCTACATGGATTATTTCTAATACCTCGAATTGAATCAACTAGATTATCTTTTCATCAGTATTAAATAACCTATTGAACATATCTAGCTATATCAAGTGAAACCAATAACTCAGAAGATAATAAACAGATTCTTCATAAAGGCTTATGTAAAGTATTATGATACAATCTCTCTAAACAAAAATTTACTAATTTCAGGTTCAGCAGGTTTTCTGTCTAGTGTTATTAGTGCATACTTTGTTGCAGAATTTTCTACTAGTCATATTCTAAATTCTGCAATAACTGTTATCACAGGATTCCTGACATACAAGGTAATTTTTGCAATTCTTTTTCATATTGACAATAGACGAAAATATACAAAGCGCTTAACTGGAAAAATTAACTTTATTGCGTTAAGACGAATCTTGATTAAGATGATATTTGCTAGCACCATATTTGATACTGTCAATAATGCAACAAGATTTATTCTCATGATACAATTACTAAAGTTAGATTACTCGGCTATAGGGGCTGCTACCATTTCATCATTTGTTGCTTCAGTACTTTCGTATGCAATCATCAACTTTGTAGTAAAATATATCCATCTGTTTACTACGAAAAGATAATGTAAATTTGTAATGCGTTAGATGTTTCAAGCCAGAGATGTTAGAGCATGTAAAAGATATTGCAAATATTTAGATCGGTAAGGTTCATTGGAGAGATTAACGTTACGAATTTGCATTATCAATTATCTCATTGCTTTTAAAAATATAGGTTGATTATGATTAGAACTTAATTTATTATGCTGGTTCACTATAGAATTTTATTAGTTTCTTCCTCCTTTCCAAATCAAATTCATATCCAGGGACAGGATGTTGATATATACCTACAATAGGTTTATCACAATGAGGATAGGTTTGATAATAAATCTCATAAGCTGATTTAATCTCTTTAGTAAAACCTGTTATACGTTGAAAGGTGAGTTCATATTCATTATAATAATGTGGCTAAT
>QCWC01000021.1 GCA_013114705.1 Candidatus Nitrosocosmicus sp.
AACAAGATCGTGAACGATAAAATTAAGATACTTGGATTCGCTGGAAGCCTAAGAAAAGAATCCTTCAATAGAGCACTTTTACATAATACCGTTAGTCTCGTTCCTGATAATTCAACTCTGGAAATTTTTGAACTCAATGGCATTCCACCATTCAATCAAGACACTGAGAAAGACATGTATGAGAAAGTAAGGGGTTTAAATCCAAAATAAAAGGAGCAGATGATGTTTTGATTAGTACTCCGGAATATAATTACTCTGTACCTGGAGTGTTAAAGAACGCAATTGACTCTGCTTGAAGACCCTATGGTGATAATCCTTTTGATGGTAAACCAGTTGCAATAATGAGTGCCTTGATAGGAATGTTAGGAGGAGCTAGAGCACAATACCATCTTCGTCAAATTTTTGTCTTCCTCAATATGTACCCCATTAATAGACCTGAGGTTATGGTCAATTTTTGCTTCGGACAAATTCGACTCCAATGGTAATCTAATGGATGACACCTCAAAAAAACTAATAGGCGAGTTAATTCGAAACCTTGTAGATTGGACTATGCTCTTGCGGAAATAAATCAAGTTTATCCCAAATTTACCTGTCACAGAAAAACAATTGGTCTACAATAAGTACTACGGTTTTGCAACCAGATTGACGAATGACTGACACATATGCATCAAAATTTGAACTAAGTTAAATATGGTATTTGTTGTTGTCCATTGTTGTGACATCTAATACTTCTAAAATATACAAGAAGAGAAAAAACTTGCGCATAACTACATAAAACCTCTATCGGCGATTCAGTATCACGATTAGTAGAGACCACTAACATAGTGATACAGGACAAGTGCTAGAAGATTTTGGGTCCTATCTAGTCACATGTTCAAATCCCAAAAACTAAAGGAACCAGAACGCTTGTTAACGTCGTAACTAATATGATAGCTATAAAATCCAATGGTAATCCAGCTCTTGCCATCTCTCTCGTAGTCACTAACCCAGATGAATATACAATTGCGTTAGGTGGAGTACCTACTGGCATGATGAAACCATAGCTAGCAGCAATAGCTATGGGCGCCATTAAAAGCAGTGGATTTAATCCCATGGACATCGCAAGTGATGCGGAAATTGGAAGTAATAGCGCCGCTGTTGCAGTATTGCTTATCATTTCAGTTGGCAAAATTGCCAACATAACAAAAACAAGCAATATTACAAAGTAATTTGCATTTCCAAGGAAATCTAGTTGATTTGCAATCCAGTCGCCTAATCCCGTGGATGTAAAACCATTTGCAAGAGCTAAACCTCCACCTATCAGGATAAGGACGCCCCAAGGAATTGTTACCGCTGTGTCCCAATCAAGTAGTTTCTTCGACGATGTCTGACGATTGACATCAAAACCTGTTTTATTGCGTTTATGCTCGCTATCATTTGTCTCTTTGTCTTCTTTTGGTTGACTGTTGTAACCTACAAACTCTCTGTAATCTTCATCGTTTTTCTTGGAATTTTGTTTTTTTCCAAAAACTGAAGGTATAAGGAATAATGATATCGATGATGCAATCACTATCATAGAATCGTCTATCATAGGTGCGATATCTTTCCAAAGTATTCCTCGTGTAATCCAAGCGGCTATAGTAATAAGAAATATCAATGCAACTATCTTTTCATCGCGAGATATAGGCCCTAGATCTTTTAAATTTTTTGCAATAGTGTCTTTTTCTCCAAATATGTCAAATTTGATATTTGTAATTTTTGAACCAATCCTTATTAGATATAGCCATAGTATTACTAGCGAAAGTGCACTAATCGGTAAGCCTAATAGCATCCATTGTCCAAAAGTAACTTCTACTCCCGCTATAGAATCAGCTAAAGATGCAAATATTGCATTAGGTGGAGTTCCTATAAGTGTAGAAACGCCACTAATATTTGCAGAATAGGCTACAGCAAGTAACAAACACACGACAAATTTATGGTGCTTGTCTTTATCTTTGATCAGAGAAATCACTGCTAATGCTATTGGGAGCATTAGAATAGCCGTGGCAGTATTGCTCATCCAAGCTCCTAAAAACCATGTGACTATCATAAATGATAATACGACAAACTTTGGATCGGTTCCAAAGAAACGCAACATTCTATATGCAAAACGTTTGTGTAAATTAGACTTTTCAACTGCTTTTGCGAGGAGAAACCCTCCTAAGAATAGGAATATGATATTGTCCGTATAATTACTAGAAGTTTCTGTAAAGGAGGTTACTTTTAGGGCTGGAAATATTACAAGAGGTAATAAAGCAGTAACGTATATGGGAGCACATTCTGTAATCCACCATACTGCCATCCATAAGGTAGTAGCCAATACAATTTTAGAGGAAAACGATAAATCCCCACTTATTTGAGGTATTGGTATCAAAATAACTATTAAAAATAATATGGGTCCCAAGAATATACCGAGGGTCTTAGTCAAAGTTTTGGATTGCATACACTCGATTGTAATTAGATCAGTACTATATAACAGAGTTTACCTGACAAAATTAGTGGCTTCAAATCTACGTAGCATAAGGGAACTAAATGGATATTTATTTAGGTTTGGACGGTAAGCAGTTTAAACATACTAATTGAATAAAAAAATTCTTAAATTCATCATTTCAGTGATTATTTGCCAGTGTGCAGGTATATTTCGTTCGAAATTCGCTGGATAATTTTAGTTTCTATGCTATGTTTTGTAATATTTTCATTAATTAATTCCATCAATTTTTAATGAGTTATTTTGATAAGGAAAAACAGTACATATCGAATGGGACGGTAGGTTTAGCAATATATTGGTTCTATTTTCAAACCAAGACAAATCCATCTAAAATATTATCATACCTATGGTTGCTAATTAGTAAGATTGGCATAACTACTACACTGAACTTAGTACTCTATTTTCCACCTGCTTTGTATTATATCAAGTATTATGACTCATTCTCTTTAGATGCTATTTCTTTTTGATCAAATTATAAGAATTGTCTACGGACAAGAAGAAATCGATATAGGTGTTGAAAGCGAAGGTAATTCTGCAGTAGATAATCGTGAAGGATCTGAACTTTCTGTCGGCGAAGAGCCCTCAGAATCAATGTCGTCCTCTTCTTCTTCTTCTTCTTCTTCTTCTTCTTCATTTTCTCCACCTACAAATACTATTACAGGTTTGGGTAGTTATGTAGATAGCATTATTTTCTTTACCATGGTGGTATCGGTTGCTATTGCAACTTACTTCATCCTAAAATTCTTCATCAATAGATATGCGGATTCCTTAAACCTTGATAGAAGACAACTAGCCGGATTCAATTCCATAACGAAAATGGCAATCATAGTAATAACAATAATCATATTAATATTTCATTTTTCATCATTAAGCGGGGTGGCAGCAGGGGCAATTAGTGTAGCTGCGGGAACAATTATCGGTTTTTCAGCAAGGAATACAATCAGCAATGCAATAGCAGGTATCTTGTTACTATCTGCTCGTCCATTCAAACTAGGCGATAGAATTAGAACTACAGAAGATGAGAATCTAATTGGAGATGTTGTAGAAATTTCATTGCTATATACAAAAATTAAAACCATACGAAATGAACTTGTTGCAATTCCAAATCAAACTCTGTTACAAAGACAGATCGTAAATTATAGTGGGCTGGATGTTCTTTCAATTACAATCAATGTTACATTAACGTATGATAATGACCGTAGATTAGTTGAAAAAATATTAATAGATTGTGCCAAAGGTACGGAAGGAATAGTAACGTCAGATAATTTTCCTGATGATGTAGCAAGGACTTCTAGATCTATCAATACTGCTGATAATTTTGTTACGGATCCATTTGTTTTGCTTGTAAAGTTTGAAGATTACGGTGCGGTATACGATCTCAGAGCATTTACAAATAAGCCAAAAGAATTTCTTAAAATTGCTTCAGAGATTAGAAAGAGAATATATAATTCATTTCAAGATCATGGACTTGATTTGACTGTCCCTCAAGCACAAATTGGATTAGATGAAGAAAGGGATAGTGGCATAAACCAAGATAATAATAGTTTGAAAGATCTAAGATAATAAAAGATTAAGGAGGAATTTGTTACTCTCTCTCCTACCAATACTAATGGCTATCGCAGAGGGCTTTTTGCATATAATATTGCTATTGGTCAAACCTGGTGATGGATGTGATGAAAGTGGTAACGACTCAATAGAATGTACCCAGAAAATTCTAAGACCAAAGATCCATAAATGATTGAGCCTCTATCTACTAATACCTAAATTTTTATTTCTTTTCTTCTCCTCAATTGGTAAGGGATACTGTTGGCGGGAAAAAAACACACGATTATTGAGAATGTTAACTTTATTTTATCTCATTTTGTCGGTCAAGAATTCTTGTTTCCGCGTTCTATTATGACTACTAAAACTAGTGGTCAGGTTTTTGTTAGTTCTGAGGATCAAATGATGCAATATTTTGAAGTGGCCAACTTTGTAGATTGCAGAATTAATGGTTATCCCTTTCACCATGAAGAGGAAAAAAAGAAGTTATATCCTAGTTTCATTTTCATCGACTTGGATCTATCTTTATGCTCTACTTGTAAGTACCCTATCAGGAAACTAGACTACATTCTTAAACAAACGTTGAATAAGATAAAAGAAGAAATAAATGGTCATCCAACTGTCCTTTGGACGGGTGGTGGATATCACATTTATCAGCCAAATAAGATAGAAACTAGAGATAAAGAGAGACCACCTTTGGAAACATTCAGAGAATTTGAGGAATTTGTACCTATTCTGAGAAATGATTTGTGTACTGAATTCATCAGATTTGCGGGCAAATATTTAACTAGTAATAAAGGGGACCCAAAACATTATCCTTCCATATACTCTTGTTTAATCCGAATTCCTGGAACGATAAATTCGAAGCATAACCAGACAGTTAAGATAATTCAGAAATGGGACGGTATTGAAGCAAATACAAACTCTCTCGTCATGCCATTCTTAGATCACTTGATACAACTAAAGATCGAAAACGAAGAACTACGAATGATAAAACAAAATTCTGATTCTAAAAGCAATATTAAAAAAATAGCTTGGATAGATAAACTCCTTGAGACGCCTATCCCTGATCACCGATACTTTTGTTTATGGCATATTCTAATACCATACCTTAAGAATATCAAGAGACTTTCACAAAATGAAATAATTTCTATATTAACCGAATGGTTTGAAAAATGCAACAGAATAAACAAAGTTAGATGGAATTATACCAAAAGAATTAGAGAGCAGTTAAGGTATGATAAAGGCTATCCACCTATCAGCTTTGAAAATCTAAAAAAGGAGAATTTTGAACTTTATAATTTATTGGAAAGTTAACTAACTTGTAATGGAACAGAGAGTTCAATAAAGTTCCGATAAGTCAAACGCTATCTATTTCGACAAACTAGAAATATGAGAGGTTTTGAGTCAATTTGATCTGTTTATTGGAAACTCTTGTATTCTTGAGGATTAGGATAATAACACAGGCACACCCTTGGTTGCCTCCAGAAATCCTTGTACTTTCGAATATTGGAACGTCAGGATCAATAAGTATACAATTCCATTAAACAGTTATTTCATAAAATACCTGCGCTGATAATTCAACTATGACGTCGATAGGATGCGGTTCAACTTCAGTTATTGAATATTCTCTAATTCCATTACTGACTGGGACTCTGTTAGAGTTACCTCTGAGATTTGTGTGGTTAGGTTCGTTTCCCATTACAATAATTTAAATGTCATCGGGGTAACATGCAGCGGGTCTCAGCACGGTATCATTCCCTCACCATAGTTTCTGAATATATTATCAAAAGTCATTTATTGCATGGAGATATTCATAAGAATTTAGTGTATGTCAAGCCGACCAGCAGAAGATAATGACATTTTAAATGATCCAAGGGTTCTGAATTTAGATAGAGTCGTATTCATTGGAAGGACATTTTCCGAGTATATGGCAATGTTTAATTTGCATCCTTTCCAATTAAAAGGTTTGAGCGTGTTAGATTGCCCGTCTGGAACTTCCTCTTTTGTTGCTGAAGCTCTGTCTAGTCAATATCAATTAAAGAAAGTTATTGGATGTGATTTGCTATACAAAGAGGATGATGCAAACAAGCTAAGAAACCGAGGAAAAGAGGACTTGGATTACATGATAAAACAGCTCTCTCAAGTCCCTGATCTTTATAATTGGAAAATCTACTCTAGTATTAGCGATCTGTATGAAGCAAGAAACAATGCTTTCAAAAGATTTATCTCAGATTATGAATTAGATAGACTCATCGGAAGAAAGGGTGATATTACCACACATAGGTACATACATGCTGTACTTCCTAAACTGCCATTTGGAAATGCAACATTTGATTTGGTATTAAGTTCTAACTTGCTTTTTTATTATCACAATATGTTTGACTATGATTTTCACCTTGATTCTATATTGGAATTAATACGTGTTACCAGCAAAGAGGTAAGAATATTTCCATGTCAAAAACCCGATGCTACTTTTCCCGACTATTTTGATAAGCTCCTCGATGATATTAACAGTCGTATGAATAATAACATATCTTTTCAAATTGAAAAAGTAAGTCATGAATTTCGTCGTGGTATAAATAAAATGCTCAGAATAAACAAGAAAGAATAAATTGGTATTAAACTCTCCCAGGGAGTTTTGCTAAACAATTTTACTCCTATTCTTAATATAGGCATAATTTATCTTTTTCTCAAATGTATCCAGTATTTCTAAGAGGTGATACTGTAAATGTAAATTAGTTCTCTAATCTACTAATTTCAAGTAGGCAGGGCAGGTTAACACTAGTTCTATTATAAGTCTTAATTCATAATTTACTTTAAAAAATTATTTTTGCTTTATGATGTGTATTGCTTGTTCGTAACAGGACTTACATGCCATCTCTCCAATTCATTGGATAGATGGCGTAAATGTGGATTCTCCAAGAAAAAATTATTGTATGCTGTACGCAGGTTTGATAAATTCAGGATTGGCACTGATGCCATACATCAAAGACGAGTTACCAAAATGATAATCAACGCTTTCTGGATCTATAGTTACTATAAATAAGTTTCCGTTATTTGATCTCTCAATTGTGGTAGGAATATCAACTGCAGGACCCTCACGTAAACTTACCGTGGAAGCACCATTAAATATAGCAGAATCTCTATCGGAATTTTCTGTTGCATTTAGTACAACAAAATTGGTCAATGTGTGAGTATGTCTACCTATACCATCAGGTTTTATCATCTCAATAGCAGCTTTAAATGCTCCGGAAGATTGGTTATTTTAGGTGATAGCTTCACCTGTATCATTAGCTAAGACTGACCTCCATATTCCAGACAATACCCAGTCTACACTACCAGTATCATTTTCTGTCACTCCTACGAGTATTCCAAAAACATATTTATGATTCAGTAAATCGGATGGAATAGCGAATACAAAAGCTAAAGTATATTCATTTGATACTGGACCAGATATCAATAAGGTAGTAAATAATACTACTTTAAGATTCTTCATTAACAAGAGTAGACAACAATCCTAATCAATTGTAAGGTTTTAAACGCAAACTAATCCAAACAATTACCATTATTATTTTTTCTTTTGGTTATGGTTACAACTTGTTAATAGTGGAATCAGTGCAAAAATTGTATAACATTACATAAAAGTCAGATAATGAACAAACGGATCAGTAATTAAATACTATGTTATACAAACTACTCTATCTCGTTTGGATGAATTACTGGTTAAGAATCTGTAATTATTCAAAAGAGATGCAATAAGGCTGCTATATATTCTCATCAGTTATCTATCAATGAGGAGAACTAGAATATGAGTGGGAGGTCTATAGTATTCTGTATAATAGTATTGCCAACATACTAAAATATCAAAGTAGACCTCAATTGAAACCTTATTACTTTTCCAAAAGTTATACATAAATCAAAAAGTGCTAAAGGAAATCTATTCTACCTAATGAGAAAACTATAATATCATGACGGAAAAAGCAATTGGTTTGAAGGAGTGATGCTCACAGCTGTTTCTATCATAATTGTCTTAGGATTTTATTTCATTGGATGACTTTTTTTCCCATTTTCATTTGATACCTAAAAAGTGATAAGGAGTCTATCGAGTACACTCATGAGTATATCATCATTTAGTGAATAAAAATTAGTTTGTTTCATTAGCATAGGTAGGCCCGATTTCTGGTGGTGGCCTAACATTATTTGTATTTGTGCTATTATACACAGGCTGACTTTGAGCGTTGGAAAAACAATTAGATTGAGAGGTATTTATCCCCCTATCTGGAGTGCAAAGTTCTTGTAATGCTTGCGCAAATGCATCATTATACTTAAAGTCGATATATGAGACTCCAAGAATTCCTGAGAAAATAATTACCATAAATACTCTCATAGTTAATTTTTTATTTTGTTTTAATTTCCCATTTAAAAATTTCATTTAAGATTTTAGTTTAACATATTATTTAATATTCGATATCATTAGAATTTTTGGTTAGATGTAAAAGATATCAATTTTACTCGTCGAGTCCAACAAACGGGAAATATAAAAAAGAATACACGATGTATAACTGGGGTATATAAAGTATTTATGATATTACCATTAAGCAATCATGTTTAATGTCTCTTTTATCTTAGCTTGATGACATGAGGTCAGTAGATTACTATTCCGTAGCCAAGCTGCCTCAAGCTTTGGGGCCGAAGGTTGAAATTTTAATATCTTCTGGATATCTAGATTAAGATTTAATAACTTTATCATTCTTTTTTTTTGTGAATTTTGTAACTACATCAAGTATTTCATCTATAGAAGATGGTTTTTTCAAAATATACTTGGCTCCGTCCTTTAACATATTAGCAATTTCAGTGCTCTGCGTAGATGACGCCGTAAATATTATTATATTATTAGTATCTAACAACTGCTCTTCCTTTAATTTGTTGAAAACATCCAAACCACTAAATTCGGGCATGGCCAGATCCAGGAAAATCACGTCGTAATATCCATTCTTATTTCTTATTTCCTCCAAGCCATCTTTCCCTGAATTAATTATCTTGCATTCGATATCTTCTGGTTCCAAATAGTCTTTGATCAACTCAGTTATATCCTCATTATCATCTATAATGAGGAGTCTGGAAACGGGTGACACAGAGGATGAAGATGACATATTATTACTCATTGTAGGGGTATTATAGCCATTTCTCTCAATTCTAAAGGGGTATTGTAAACCTGAATGCTGCGCCTTCTCTGTATCCTTTGTCAATCCATATCGTACCACCATGTGCTTCAACTATACCTTTGCAAATTGCTAAACCTAGTCCACTTCCACCATGTTTTCTTATTAGGCTCGTATCAACTTGATAGAATTTGTGAAATAGTTTATCCATTTTTTCATAGGGAATTCCGGTACCATTGTCTTCAACTGAAAATTGTACCATTGTATTATTATTTACCAATTCTGCGATAATGGTTATTTTGCCAGATATATGTGGTACAAAGTCTATCGCATTTTTGATCAAGTTTGCAAATACCTGTTCGATTCGTCTGCGGTCACACATAATAGTAGTTTCCTCAACTAATCTTAAAACTACGATAACAGTAATCTGTTTTTCACCAATAAGAGAGTCTAAATCTGATATGACCGATGAAATTAATACTTTTACGTTTACCAAATTTTTTTGAACCTTTAATTTTCCCATGTCAATCTTGTACCCGTCAAGGACATCATTGACCAGAACTTCTAATTTTAGAATATTCCTATAAATGATATTAGCATATTTTTTTTGCTTTTCATTTAAATCTCCTATTTTTTTTTGCCTAAGTAGAAGCTCGATGTATCCTCTAGCGGGAACTAACGGAGTTTTTAGTTCATGACTTACCATGGACATAAATTCTTCTTTGGCTTTGTCGGCCAAACGTAATTCTTTGTTGACTTTTGCTAAGTATTCATCATTTTGTCTTAGTTCTTCATTTGCTTCTTGTAGTTCCCGTGTTCTGTCATCTACTATTTTATTTAAACTGCGATTTACATCATGTACGTTCTGTCTCATTATCTCAAAGTTTGTGGCCAGTTCTCCCACTTCATCGGAACTCTTAATGTCAATTTTTGAATCATAGTTTCCCTTACCTATTCGAATTACTAGATCTGTAAGCTTTGACAAAGGCAGGGAAATCGTCCTTGCAATAAATAAAATAAGAACTATTGAAATTGTTAGTATGATACCAGATACGACTAAAAATTGATCGACTGTTCTCTGTAAATTTCCAAATACGATATCAGTATTTTCTCTCAGCAAAAGAAACCAACCGCTTCCTGTATAATCCAAATGACCTGATCCTTGAGGCACACTCACAAGTATCTCAAAATCATTAACTTGTATTTGCGGGGCAGTGGAATTGAACAAGGAAGAGTTATTCTGGGAAATCAATTCTGGAAAATTTGGTAGAACTTTCAAAATTGATCCTCTATCGTGACTTGAATATATGACGGTACCATTTGCAGATATCAAATCTAATTTGATATATGTATTAGTATTATCCATGTTCTCATCAGAGGATATTACTTCTTTAAATATATCATTAATCTTATTTATTGGGTGTCTTGTAACCACAACGCCATCTATCGTCTTATTCTCGTCAAGTAGTGGAGCAGCAAAATGTATTACATACTGTTTCAAAGATTCTGAATAAGTAGGCACACTATCATAATACAGATTTCCTTGTATTGCCTCTCTGAAAAACTCTTTGTCAGATTCATTTTCTCCTAGATGAATGTTCCGTGTATCTCCAATTTTAATACCCATTTTATCGTATATTGAAATTGATGAATATGCTTTAAATGCTCGTTCCATCGAACGAAGATAATTCACCTTTTCTTGATTGGTTAGATTTGAATTTCCGAGTATATTACTATCTGATAGAAATCGTATATCGGCAAGCCTTTCAAACATCTGACGTGAAAGGTTATCCATAGTATTACTAGCTATTGTTTCTAAACCGTTAATTAATTGCATTTGCATTGTTGTAGCAAAATTTTGGAATGCTACATATGATAGCAACAATACAGAAAACGACAGTAGGGGTATCAGGGCAAGAATAAGCTTTGTCCTGATCTTCAAATGCCAGTTCCTTCCTTTTTTTGCAGCAATTTATTGTAGATTCTTTTCTGCCATTAAATCTTTGACAAATCTTGGGTCCACTATATTTTCTATATCTGGATACTCGCTAATTACTCCTCTTTCAGCATAAAACTTTCCTATTGAATTTCCAGAATCATACAAGGATATCGTCTCATTTAACTTGTTATTCATAGAAAATTGAGAATTGTAGTCCAGATCTAAAAACTTGACATTGTTTAGCCCTTCCTCTATTAGTGTTTTGTTTAATCCTGACTTTGCAGACATTATTTCAATATCTTCTGCTGCATTTCTGTCGAAATCTTCTTTTGCTTCAATCAGTGATTTAATTATGTTCATAACCTCTTGAAATCTTTGTTCCACTATTTCAGAATGAAACACTAATACATTTGTTATTGTACCTGGTACGTCTGCCCCGGTAGATAAGACGGTTAAATTCTTCTTTATACCTTCCGTTATAAACGGTTCGTAGACATGACCTGCCACTATCTGACCACTCACCACGGCATCTGGAATATCTTTGCCAAGTATGTTTTCAAATTCGACATCCGATTCACTGAGACCAATATTTTCTAAAGATCTCAGCATAAAAATGTGTGAGAAGCTATTGATTCCTTCTACACCTACCTTTTTACCCTTAACTTCGGTAAGGTTTTCAACACTCCCTATGATTGCATCAGCATAATATGAAGTATCTATGTTATAGACAACTTTGGTATCTACTCCTTCGGAATCTTGTATTAAAGCGTCAGAATATACTATAAACATTCCATCATATTCCCCATTAGCATACCCTTTCACTGCATTGGCATAATCTTGAACAAGTGTAATGTTTACATCCACATTGTTTTTGTCAAAATACCCCTTTTCTTGGGCTATATATGCAATAAAATTAGGAACCCACAAAGTTAGTGCCATATTTATCGGTTTTTCATCAGGCATCTGAGCACCTGCTAAATTTGAGTTAGAAAATGGTATCGTAATAACAATACCAAGAATTATAGCAAAACATAGTTTCATGTCTATGCTCTTTGATCTCATTTTTGTTTAAGTTATATTGACACTGGTATTTTTCCATATCTAATTTATCACAAACAGGCAGATTTATTCCGAGAAACAAAATAGTTATTGCGGTTAAAGTTAGATATTGTATTCAGTTAATAGTTATTTACTTTTGATCTCAATTAGCTCCACTCACACAGATACTTATTATTAAAAGTGGAATATATAAAAATCAAATTAGTTATTGTAATTCAAATTTACCTAAAATGGTTATAAAGCTTTATCTAGAGAATAGTTAATGATTAATTTTATATACTCCAAATATAATATAAATATGATAAGTCATAACTGATAGAGTTACTAATGACAGTAAATTTGGAGTTTTTTTCGACTGTAAAAATGCATCCAAAAAAGCAATTAGTTTCATGCAAAATACTACAAAAAAAATGGATATTACGTTTGATAAGAATGCTCCGTCCGTTGTCATTAACCTTGAGGATTATTTTAATGGCTTTAAAGATATATTATCAAGAGGCGGAAAAATTAGATGCATAACTGAAGTTACTTTAGAAAACGTGATATACTGCAAAGAATTACTAAATATAGTTAGTGAACTGCGTCACCTAGATGATTTTCAAGGAGGATTTGCCATTAGCGAATCAGAATATATGACCAATCTAATTTTTCCGAAGGAACAATTGTTAACGAGAGTCATTCATTGTAATGAAAGGGAGATGGTTAACCAGACTCAATACATGTTCGAGAATCTTTGGAAAAAAGCTGTACCCGTTGATAGGAAAATAAAAGAAATTGAAAAGAGCAGTATAAACTATGAAACAAAAATAATTTCCATGTCAGATAATCCACTTAAGGCTGAAGAACTAGCCACATACTTGTTCCAATCCACCGAGTTGAATATTTGTACCTATTCTGAAGGATTGAAGATTGGTTATGATCTTTTTTTACGGTGGATAAAAGATTTCCTTGAGAAAAAGAAAAATGGCACACACATAGGTATTAGGATCCTAATCGCAATATCAAAGTATAATTTAGAATTAGTTAAACGATATCTCGACCTCGGAATAGAGATTCGTCACCTAAAGGAATCACCTTTTATCAGCTTTGGTATCACTAAATCAGACATGGTAGCAACAGTAGAAGACGTGACAGAAAATAATTTTGCTAATAATATTTTGTATAGTAACGATCCAGCGTATCTACATAATTTTAAATCCATGTTTGACAAATTATGGGAAAATAGCAAACATGCATCAGAGATAATAAAGTCGATTGAAGAAGAAACAGAAATACCTTTTATAGAAACAATTGAAAAATCTGGTGATACATTGAGTTTAATTAGAGACCTGGTTGCTTCAGCTAATCAGGAGATACTAGGAATATTTCCAACCGTAACCTCATTTAAGAAACAGATAGAAAATGGTTTCTTTACACATATGAGAAGTATTTCTCAGAATAAGGATTTATCCATAAAGTTTCTTGTTACTGATAAAATAGATTTTCAAGAAATAAAGGATATTAATAAATTATTTAAAGACGATCTTTATCTTTTGCAAGATAACAAGAAGGAATTTTATACAGGTAATGTTAATGCTAGACCATTTGACTTTACAATTAACCAATTAAAGAATTTGAAAATTAGAGCCATTGCAAATAACGATATACAATCAGAAATAGGATTGATAATAGCGGATAGAAGCAAATCAATAATAGTAGAGTTTAAAAATGATACATCCGGAGATTCGTCCCATTCCATCGGACTGGCATCTTACTCAAATAGTATTCCTATATCAAACTCGTATGCATTTATTTTTGATTCCCTGTGGAACCAATCAGAATTATATCAATTTTTAAAGAAAATATACAACAGACTCAAAATTCATGATAAAATGCAACGAGAATTTATAGATATAGTTGCACATGAGTTACGGACTCCGGTTCAACCAATGATTGGATTAACTGAATATGTGAAAAACAACTTAGAAAACGAGAAACAGAGAGAACTACTAGAAATTGTCATCACTAGTGCACAAAAATTACATGCGTTAGCCGAAAACATTCTTACAGTGACAAAAATAGAGGGAAAAATGTTTAATCTCTCCAAGAGTACATTTAGTCTTACAGAATTAATTCTGGAAATTATAAAGAATTTCGAGGTAATACTCGAAAATAAAATTAGATTAGATGGCATACAGAAGAAAAAAATAAGGTTTAAACTAGTTGGATGTGAACAAAGATATATCGTAGTTGCAGATAAGCTAAGAATCTCTCAGGTTATTTCAAATTTAATAGACAACTCCGTGAACTTTATTATGGATACTAAAAGGGGTCTGATAACCGTAACAGTTGAGGCCAATGAAAGTAACCTCACGGTTAAGATAACAGACAATGGCGAAGGAATACATTCCGAAATACTTCCGAGGCTATTTAGCAAGTTTGCTACAAGATCTTTTTATGGCACAGGACTGGGATTATACATTTGCAGGAGTATCATCAACTTGCACGGTGGGAAAATTTGGGCTGAAAACAATAAAGATGGGATTGGAGCAACCATTTCATTTACTTTGCCACAGTAATCAGCACACATAAGAACCAATTACGAATTCCATAATGAAAAAAATAATTAATCACCATTCCACTAATACTATCAATGCTTTTTAGAATTTAAAAGGGAAACTTTGGATCTCGATAAGGGATTATCTTATATATTGCTGCTACCCTAGCAACTTGACGCGATAACTAGGAATGTTAACAAATACTCAAGTTTGAAATCCTATCCGGTTCAAAAAATGCTGTAGAAAGAGGGGTAAAGTTCATGAAAAACACTAAAACAAGAATGGATATTACGTTTGAAAAGGATGACCCTTCCATAGTGACTCAAATACCTGCTTATAATGAAGGCTATAAGGACATTATTAAAAGAGGAGCGAAAATAAGATGCGTAACGGAAGTCACTCCGGAGAATATTTTATAATGCAAAAAATTATTGAAGATGGTTACAGAATTACTGTAAGTGTGTTGTAGACTTTGAATGCAATAATGCTCTGAGAATAAGGCGCAGTTCGAAATAATCCTATAAAGCATTTTATATGATCAGGCCTAAAACAATATTGCATCATTTAGGCTCGATGCTTTACTGAGGTTAATTAAAAGACTTCCTCTGTAAACAATTTTTAGCAAAATCAAAACTCAATCATTGAATGATAAATACAAAAGCAAGAAATAATTAATGTATCAAAAATAGATTATTGTTAACTGTATGGCAAGTCCGATGAAATTTCACTTAGTGATGAAAGCGTTTCTCCCAAATCTTTCCCACCTGTGGTCCACACAATCAAAGTTTGTGTATCTCCAGTTCCCTCTTGTCCGCCTCTCAAGTCTTTAAAGTCAAAAGTATTGTCTACAGTAATTCCTGCGTCGGTTATTTGTGAAATATATTGGTCGATATCTTGTGTTGGAACCATCAGAATTCCTACTGTGTCAAAATTACTCGAATTTGAGGAAGGTGTCGTGCTTGTTAAACTGGCTGATGAGGTTACCGGTGATTGAATATTATTTACTGTTACAGAACCGGTCATTGTTACACCTGGATCACCTTCTGCTTCATAGTTATAGATACCTGAATTGCTGAATGTAAATGGATTAGATGCTTGACTATCAACTATTTCTCCAGTATTAAATACCGTATCGCCATTGGGACCCTTAACATCAATAGTGCGCTCATGCCCTGCATCTCCATTAAACCACTGCACGGTTGTACCTGTGTTGACTACGGCATTTTCTGGCACAAAATGTTGATCCAAAAATCTAGCTTCATTGTCTTCGCCAGCTGCATGATGACCTTCATTGGGGATAAGGATTACAAGATTTTTCACATTATTTCCCAATATCATAGTCTTGGTATTGAAAATGCTTTCTGCACTGATATTTGGGGTTACACCAATGGCTGTTGAATTCTGCGATTGAGCGTGTACGCCATTGGAGATGATATAGGAATAGCCTGTTAATATCAGTATACCAACAATAGCTAAAAATACATGAATACTTGAAACTCTCATATAATTGTCAAGAGGTAATATGAGATTTATCACATAAAAACTATTACCCAATGGAAATAAGTACAAAATTAATAATTCTGTAAAATATGTCATAAATATGGGGTTGAGTCTAATAATAGACCTATTTTACGTTAACAATGCCGGACATCCACGGATGAAGTACACAGATGTAGTTGTAAGTAACCGGATTTTCAAAAGTCACTGTGAATGAGCTAATTGGTGGTGCACCTAGGGAAATCAGTTCCATTGAAAATATCCAACCGGAATTGACATAGCTTTCGTCACCACTAAAGGAATAGTTGGAGTTAGGTGGAAGGTGGATTATATTTGTCTCGGTACCGTCAATTACAACTGGAGCAGATGCCCTAAGATTATCCACTATCACCAATTTGTTACTCAAGTTTGAGCTGTCCAGGATTATGGTTGGTTCAACATTCACAGATGAAATAGCAGCAGTTAATTTAGTCTCGTTTGAAATGCTGAACGGGACGATCAAAGGCGGGCTCTTTTCCTTGTCTTTAACAAAAGTGACAGTATGAGGTTCTGTAACCTTCATGGGATTGGTCCAAGTGATGCGCTCGCCCGTATTGATTGTTATGTTTTGAGGGGAAAAATTATCCGAACTTGCGCCATCTCCTCCAGCACTAGCATTACTTGAAATGGCACTGACTTCTCCTAGGAATGATGTACCGAATATTACAAAAATGGAAAATGCTAATAAAGTTGCACTAGCGTTTATTATCGTAATTTTCATCATTATTAGCCTTGAGCTAATACATTGTTTCCAAAGTTCTGTTGGTTTTGGAAATTAAAGTTATTACCTGAACCGATACTATCTCCTCCAGATACTGCCTGGCTGTTTTGATTTGAAAATTGTGATTGAGATATGGACTGTGATGCTTTGTTTCCATTCTTTTTGTGATTAGCACGAGCATCATCGAAGTCCATAATGGGACCCAGGATTAGTGCGAATGCGACCACGATTGCGATTGATGTTACTAAAAGTTTTTTGTTTTATTTTGGTTATGAATAATACAATTATTCATATCTTTAGTATCATAGAAAATATATTTAATTTGCTAACTAGATGCAATACTCTAATACTCTAATAATTTTAGACTCAATCCACGAAATTCAAAACATATGTGATTAGATAGGATTGTCTGGCATGCATAATACCTCGATCCGATTGAAATTATTAGTAACTAGTTTCCCAAAGACTATGCACTACAAGTAGTAACATGTTAGGGGCAGGTGAAGTAGTTTGTCCATCGATTCTTTTTCTTCTTTGAAAATACTTGGACTGGATCATATTATCAAAACCAAATTCTAATTTCAAAAGTATCTGTATTTTCCAAGGAAAGATAGATGCCTTGATTGTGATTGTCTTTTCTAACGCTTGTAATGAACAAATGCACAATAGATGAGTTTGTCTAAAAGAAGGATAAAACGATTCTAACAAAACATATATCTATCAAACTTTATTTATTCTATCTGATAACAGGTATGCAACATTTTGTCAGAATTTGCACGTTGTTGATTATTATTATTACAGGAACAATGTCAACAGCGACGTTAAGCAATATCGATTTTCTTTCTTCTGAGGCTAATGCCCAAATATTTTCTGATAGAAGACACACAACTTTGGTAATTGATGCTCCTATCGCTGTATCTGAAGATAATGTATATGTAGCTTGGTGGACCAATAAATCTGGAAACAATGAAGTTTTGTTTAGAGCATCCAATGATAATGGTGCTACATTTGGGGATAAGATAAATCTAAGTAAGACTCCCGAATCGGAATCAGAAGATGTTGAAATACAAGCATCGGATAATAATGTGTATGTTACATGGTGGGAAAGAAACCAAACATCAAACGATCCTGTAATGAGAATTAGTAATGATAATGGAGAAACCTTTGGGCCTTTATTACCCCTTGCTGTGAATGGAACTCTATTTAGTAGTACTGAAAACTCGAATTAGAGTATCATTATATTTTTCCCCACAAAATAAGAATATCACAGCAATACATTCACATATCTCATAACACAAGATATCTATACTTTGTAATCCCACTCAAAAGGGGTAAACGAAAATTGGACACGTCATGGTACTCGTGAATTGAGGATCTTGAAACTAATAAATTGATCTAATCTACAAAGTTTTAAAGCTCGTCAGAATACTTCAATTCAATTTTGAACATGAGTATTTTCACATAATTATTACTCCCATTCTACAAAATGGTTACAATTACACTTTGGATATTCGCATTTAGGATCGTTATTTTGTTCAGATACATCATATTTATGATCACGTCTTTGATGAGAACAATTCTTGCATAGTTTTTCTTCATCAAAAGAAATTTTCGCATTCATATTTTC
>QCWC01000253.1 GCA_013114705.1 Candidatus Nitrosocosmicus sp.
GAAAATACAAATACAGACTATAACCAATATACTGTGAAGGTGTTCTGTTTCTTTTGATAACCATAATTGAAATAGGACGTCTTCAAGCTATCATTTTCTTGAGTTAACAGGGCCGAAATTTCTCATAGAATGCTTATATATTGCTCACGGACGATTGCATTTTAGTGAATAAATTCGGGATTTATGGATTTAGTTCGTTTGTCGTTATATTAATAATACTAATTACCACACACGATGGTTTTGTTTCAGATGTATTTGGCTCGACAGAAAATTCGTTTGACGAAATAGTGGAGTCAACTAAGGACAGAGTCGATCAAGCCAAGCAAGAGGCTGAAGATAGTGCTGAGGACGAAAGGGAAGAAGTTGATGATGAAGTAAGAGATAAGGACAATGAAGTAAACGAGGATGAGAATTCGAGCGAAGGTGATACTGACAATGGTGATGGTATAGGTAACGTCATATCAGCAGCTAATTTGAATTTAGACTTTGATATTGAGGATAAATTAAATGAAATTAAAGGACTAGATGCAGAAACATCAGGTGACCTCTCGGATTATTTTACAGTTATTGAAATTACAGATCATGGACAAATTGAACGACTACTGGAAAGGGGGAACGACTTCCAATTCCCTGGTGGAGTTGACCTACCATAAATATAAAGACCGTAAAAAGAACCTGAATAGACTTTGCAAGAAGGAATGAAATGAGATCAGCTGTAGATCTATTTCTATTTTAATTTGTTTCCATAGGGATGTAATTCAAGAATGAATGAAATCTTTCAAATTTTATTATGATTTTTTGCAAATTTATTATTCTATCAATCCCCAGAGGTTGGGCAGTCTCAACTTTTGTCTAATACAAGGTTAGGTAAAAATCATATTATTTACATGGGCTAAATCTATTCTCGACATATATATCGAATCTCTTCACGTTCAATGAATGACAGATAACACTGTTTCTTTAGATTTATAATATTCATCATAATCTAAAAAATCTGAATTCGTTGGATTACATGACATGATTGATGAACTCCCTTAAGGTTTTGGAATTTATTTAATTAGAAATTCTATACAATGTAGAATCTATACACATAATACCAAAATTTTCAGGTTACCGATACTTTCTATTCAACGTTTAGATTATCTATATAAGGAAGATCGGCGATACAATTTTCGTTTGAATATTAAAGGAAACATATGAAATTTTCAAGTAAAGTTTGTAAGTTATAAGAATATTCTATTCTATATCTATTTATTGAATGCTCTTTTTTTAATGGCTAAATGTTAACTGAAGCATTGACCATTGCTTTTATAATAGGAACCTGTGGATTAATAGCATGGTTTGCCAAGAATAAATTTCAACCCGAAATTGAAGAAGATATAAAAAAGAGAGAACAAAAAGTTAATCAACAATTCCCTAAAGTAAAAAGGCTATAGTATTTTATATTATTCTGTTTTTATCAGATTGATCCGTTCGATATACTCGCTATGTCAGACATCTGAAAATGAGATCGGTCAGTAAGTGTTTTTACTATAATTTGAGATAAACCATTCATTATTGGATTAATAATACCCCCAAGAGAAAAGGAATCCTAAATATTAGTTACAGAATGATTAATTAAATATCCTAGTAAAAACTAGCTCGATAAAAGATTTTTAATCCATTGTTAAAACTTTTTTGGCCATGTTTAATTTCTCAAATATCTCCTTGATGAAAATGTCTGCGAATTTATCAAACTCCGTGATCCCAAATCTCATTTTATAATCCTCTTTTCGCTTTTTAAATTCCTCTTCTAGCCATAAAAAGTCCGATTCTTTAAGTTTAATGATATATCGGCTAGTCCTAGATTTGGATTCAAACATATTCATCATAAATATGCCTGCAAACTGTGTAAAGTTTCTTGACCTGTATTTTTTCATATACTCTTCTTTGTAAATCTCATAGTTTTCTCTTAACCATGTTCTTACATCAAGCCTAATAGTTAATGAAACATAGCCTCCGGATAAGTCCAACTTCATGTTATGAGTTTCAACAGAATATTGCCCCCTTTTTATCTCGTTCATCATCATAATAAGGGCACTAGGAAGAAACATTCCGGGATAATGTTCATCAGTGCAATTTTGTAATTTAGTTAAAACTGATGGTTTCAGACCGATGGTTGCATATCCCTTCGTAGGCATCACCTTAGTATTTTCGCTTATACTTATTAATTTATTTGAAAACATTTGAAAGAAATGAGTAACGGGAGATTAGGTTTTAGGAGGAATGTAACCTTTCAAGTCCTCTCCGTTAACAACGTCCTCTTCTGGCGGCACATACTCAATTACACCATGGCGTTTGGATCCTGGATATTTCTTTTGGGTAAGCAGCGCGACAGCTATGAACACCCCAAATGAAGCAATCGGCGGTATAAGTGTATCAAATCCCGCATACTGTATAGGGGTAATAAAGTACATCACTAATCTTAGAGCGGAGCCGAATATTAAAGAGGCCAATGCTGCAGGAAGATTAGATTTTTTCCAAAACAATCCCAATGTTAGAGGCGCCCAAGCTCCTGCAAAAACAATGTCAAATGCAAGTATTAGATAAACCCCAGGCCGAGGGATTGTTGACCCCAACATGAGCCCCGCCAACATAATCGGTATCGTGATACATCTAGTTGTAATAAGCAACTTCTTATCCTCTAGTCCGGTTTTTTTCAACCATGATCTTAAAATGTCTCTTTGTATCAGATTCCGCGCTATTACACTGGATATAGCTAACAACCCACCGTTAGATGTAGACATCGAAGCCCCCAGAACTCCCATCAATAGAGCAGCTCCTATAGGAAAAGGCAACAAATGTATTGCCATTAATGGATAAACTGTGTACGGATCCTCAACGTTGGGTAATAGATATAATGCAATTATTCCCATCATACCAACAGGTACTATAACAGAGATCGTTAAAGTGGCTCCCATAAGTGCACCCCTTCGTGCAGTCTTTCCATCCCTCGCCGAAAAGACTCTTTCCATAAAGTCTAAAGCCACCACATCACCCAATCCTAACGCTAGAATGCCTGCCCAGTTAACAATAGCACCCTTGTCCGGATCAGTTAGCCCACTTAAATCTAGGTAATCTGAAGGAGTCGATGCCAGGATAGTTCCGAAATCTACGCCGCCAAAACCTAATGCAAAGAACAAGAATGCCGCCCAAAAAGACCCAATTGTGAGATATACTTGAAAAATATCGGTATATGCTGAGGAGAATAGACCGCCTGCAAATGTATAAACTAAAACGGCAGAAGACACTATCAGCATTGCCCAAAAGAGGGGTATTTGCAAGACAGTCGATAATATAAAACCACCTGCTGCAAAGTTTCCTGCTACAAGAACGATAAAACTTAAGGATAATAATATAGAGCTAATTCCTTC
>QCWC01000254.1 GCA_013114705.1 Candidatus Nitrosocosmicus sp.
TTATTATTATTATTATTATTATTATTGTTTATGTCCAGCTTGTAATTTACATCCGAATTTGGTTGGAACCCTTCGCTATTTCCCAATGGAGATCTCGCATTTTGATATCCAAGATATATTTCCGGCGAAATATTTTGGCTAAAGTCTACATATTGAAGGCTCTGTGACGATGGTGTGGATGATGATGTATTTGACGACCTTCCTTTATCGAGATCAAATGAAATCTCGGTTCTGTTATCCAAAGCTGCTTTTTCTGCAAGAAGAGTCTGTATCGTCTTTTCGGTTTCATTATAACCTCCTTCTCCTATATGGTCATCTCGAATGTATCCTTGAGAATCTATTAAATAGTGTCTTGGCCAATAGTTATTATTATAAGCATTCCAGGTCTTGTGATCACTGTCAAGAGCCACAGGGTATTTGATTCCAAATTGCTTTACTGCATCATGAACGTTACTAGGATTTTTCTCAAAATCAAATTCTGGTGAGTGAACTCCTAAGATTACTAATCCCTGATCTCCGTACCGGTCGTACCATTCATTAAGGTATGGAATTGTTCTGATGCAGTTTATGCAAGTATAGGTCCAAAAGTCAAAAAGAACTACCTTTCCTTTGAGATCTGCAAGTTTTATGGGATTGCCATTTTCAGTATTAATATAAGAAGCGATTCCTTGCAATTCGGGGGCTTGTGGGTAAATGCTTTTGTCTATATCCATAAAGGCGGTCTTGTTTAACTTTATTGTTACAAAGTTTCCATTATTGGTTGACGCTTGAACGACCGAATCCTCTAGCTGTTTTTGTGTTAAATAGCTCTCAGATGGGTTACTATAAAAATTAAAATAAATCCCAAAGCCAACAATGAGCGAAATGACAGCGACTGCTGTCAATATTGCACTTATGTTATCTTTGTTTAAGGAACTATTAGTTTGACTCAAGGTTTATCAGTCTCCTCCTCCTCTCTCTTTCTCCTGTTAATATTCATCCTTGGTTTCCAACTAATTGTCCTACAAACGGAATGTTGACAAGTAAGGACAATTGATTAAAGAAAATAAGTATCCCTACAACTATCAAAATGCTTCCCATTATTAGATTAAAATACTTTAGGTGTTTTGTAATCTTTTTAATTATTCCGGTTGCCTGAGAAAAAAATGCTCCAGTTATTAGAAAAGGAATTCCCAATCCTAGAGAATAAGCAAGTAACAGATTATATGCAGTACCTGGATTGGCAGCTGCTAAGGTAAAAGTGCTTCCTAATATAGGTCCAACACATGGTGTCCAGCCTGCCGCAAATGCAAGTCCAAATACAAATGATGTAATGTAGCTTGTTTTGAACTTGGGAATCTTGGTAAATTTTTTTTCAATATTTAGCCGAGTTATTTTAAGAGAAAGAATAAGATTAACTCCAAATGCTGCTATAATGATACCTCCTATATAAGATAGATATTGTTGAAAATCAGTTCCAATAGAAGTAGCCAAGACACTATTTAGTATTACGCCCAAAACTGAAAATACCAAAGAAAAGCCTAATACAAAATAAATAGTATTTATGAAAATATTTACTCGGGCTTTTTTTGAAATAAAGACTACTTGATTGTTACCTTGGACATTGTGAATGTCACCATCATTATTTGTTGCCTCTTTAATTGATGCACTTGAAAGATATGACAAAAAGCCAGGTATAATTGGTAAAATACATGGGGATAAAAATGAACCAAGGCCTGCAAGGGCTGAAATTAAGATGCTAGCTTCTATAGCCATTAGAATGTCACCGACTCTTCTCTTTTTGACAGACGTGTTGTTGAACTAGTAGTATTCGCAATTACAAATGTTAAAACAATACAAACCATAGAGTTTTTGTCCATAGAAACATAAGTCATAAAAATGCATTAATAGTTATTTCCAGATCTATTCCAGATCTATTCCAAATTCAAAATTCGATATTTAGATTTTTGACCTGTCGAGATATCATCCACCCCAGTGGTAAAGAATTTACGACTAAAGAAAAGATAATGAAGATAAAATAACGGGTTGATCCTGCTCTTCTCTGCAAGCTGCTTCTACTGCGGAATTTACCTATTATTCTAAAGTAATCTTGAGGAATATAATAAAGCCTGCCATCTCAGCAATGGAAATAGCCAATAGATAAGGTACTAGTTGGTCTGAAAACAACATCGACATGGTAATATAAGAATAAACTGAAATGATGCTGTTTATCATTAGCAAGCCACAAAAAAAGATCAAACCTAAAGTAAAATTGGCCCGGCTGTTTCGGTATATTTTAGCAAATGTAAAAACCAAAGCACTCAGTAATCCTAAATTAATGATGTTAATTACCGCGTTGATTGCCCCCATCCATACATCCATTTAACTAAATCACATGTAACTGCAAGGCATGTATTTATTTACTTATTTCCATATCTGTTCCATATCTATCCAAAGTCCAAAGTCAGATTTTATTTCTTTTTTGATTTTTGTATTTTGTTTATTACTTCTCTAAATGCTTCCATGTTTGCTTCCAAATAATTTGATATAAAATATAAAATACCATATTTTTCACCCTCCTTTGTGATTAAATTATTTTTTTCCAGCACGTGAATATGGTGTTGGATAGCTTTGTAGTCAATTTTGATCATGTCAGATAATTGGTTGATATTGTATGGTTGCTCAATTAGCAATTCTATTATGGATATTCTGTTGATGCCTCCTCTTGACCCAGCAAATAAGAACCAAAACAGTTTCTTTGCGTTAGGGTCGGCCATTATAATCCATCTAATATTGTGTATCCAATTAATAGATAATCTAGATATTAAGTTTGACATTATTATTAATACTATTATTCTGTTGTCTGGCTAATTCCAGGAAGACCAATCAGGCATGGGATTGCCCCTGTTGGTTATAGGATCTGAAGTTAAATGACAATCTTGATTGTATATGATACAAACAAAATATAGTTAATTTTTGCTAGCCTGCCAATCAGGATACGATCCTTTGACTTGTGCATATCGGTCCATCCAATTTGGAAGCACTTTATGATTTAGGTGAGATTCCAAGCGATCCAGGAAAGCATGCATACCGGGTGCGAAACCTAACCCCGTTGACTTTGTAAGACGACTAAAATTCAATAACAATTTAGTATCGTTCTCGCCGCTATAAACAAGTTTCCAGCTAATGATTGCTTCAGGTTCACCATTTGGTATTTCTGGTGGATGTGGCTCAATATGCCATTCATGTTCAAATGCACAAGGAGGATCCCAAATCCTCGACGGTCGCGCTCGGAATTCCGAAGGCGCCGAGCAGGTACGCGTCGAGCTGGCCCGCGATCGCCTGGGGTCGCTCCGGGACATAGCGATAGCGCGCGCGGCGCTGGCGCGACTGGAAGGCGCCCTCGAAGACGG
>QCWC01000255.1 GCA_013114705.1 Candidatus Nitrosocosmicus sp.
AAGGTAAAGGCAGTCGCATTGTTATCTGGAGGCCTGGATAGTCAGTTAGCAGTTAGAATGGTGAAGGAACAAGGCATTGAAGTTGAAGCAGTGGCCATCAAAACACCTTTCTGTGATTTTGACTGTGGCAAAGGATGCGGACACAAGGTTCTGGAAGTTGCAACCGAACTCGATATTAATATCAAAACTGTATACTTAGGTAAAGAATATCTGACTATGTTAAAGAATCCAAAACATGGTTACGGTTCTGGGATGAATCCTTGTATTGATTGTCGAATGATGATGTATGAAGAGGCAAAAAAACATATGGAAAAAATCGGGGCTTCTTTTGTTATTACAGGGGAAGTGCTACACCAGAGACCGATGAGTCAAAACTCAAATGCCTTATCGATTATTGAAAGGGGCACTGAGATGGAGGGGAAAGTCTTAAGACCCTTATCAGCTAAATTGTTGACACCTACGACTCCAGAAACCAAGGGCTTAGTTAATCGTTCTCTTCTAGGATCAATTAGGGGACGATCGAGGAAAGGACAATTAGATTTAGCTACCAAATATGGAATATTAGATCCTCCCAACGCTGCAGGAGGATGTCTCTTAACCGATCCACATTTTTCAAAAAGGGTAAGAGATTTGCTCAAATATGTCATATCTGAACCAAGTCTTAACGATATGGATCTTTTAAAAATTGGAAGACACTTTAGATTAGATCCCATTTCTAAACTTGTTGTAGGTAGGAACCATGCTGAAAATGAAATGCTCCTTGCTTATTGTCAGGACTTTGATTATTTGATTCAGCCCGTATTGATACCTGGACCAGTATCTATATTGAGATTCCATAAAAAGGCTGATATGCGTAAACATAAGAAATTGCTTCAATTGGCTATTATGATAACATTACGCTATTCTGATACTCTTCAAGGTAAGATTTATGAAGTACAAGTTATCCAAAAAAAGAGAGGTTGGAAAAAATTGATTTCGTCACAGCGATGCGAGAATGATGAATTTGATGCATTTAGGATCTAAATATGACGGTAGAATCTACTTAACTAATCCTTCAATATTTATATTAATCATTTGTTTAATAATTGATAAACACAATTAATAAAATGCCATCTAAAAGCCCCTTAAACAAACCTATTTACCTGAAAACATTTACTTTGCGAAATGTAAAGGACATTAAAGAGATTGAAAAAGATATAGAAAGAAATATGATAATCATAATAAGAATTACTCCATTGGCTCAAAAGGATGTCGACGATCTTAGAAATGTTGTTGAAAGCCTATATAATTCAGTTACCTCCTTGGGTGGAGATATGGCTAGGTTAGGTGAAGAGAGGATAATATTGACTCCCCCTGATGTAAAAATTTGGCATGGTTAAAGTAGTCGAATGTTGAGAGGTGGCTAATTTACAACATCATTATAGTAATCTCATTGCTTCCTGATTTTGCATGTATTGAGTAGAGATATTGTGGACTTTGCTTGAGTAGCTTGAAAAGTTTTGGACCTTAGCCCTTTCTCCATGATTAACAATTATTTTCTTTAGCTTTGGTTTTAATCGTGAAATGTAAGCATTAAGCTGATTGAAATCCGAATGTGAATTTAATGAATAGATGCTTTCAACTCTGCATTTGATTTCAATTTGCCCTTTTTCATTTGAAAATATTCTCTTCCCATCAATAATTTGCTTGGCAATACTGGTTTCATTTGGTTTAGAGGTAAAAATAATCAGGTTATCTGGATCTGTTGCTAACCTCTTCAAATAGTCGAAACTGTGAATACAATTAAGCATTGATGATGGGTGTATTACTATCCCAGAGTTAAATTGTTGTCTTTCGATATCTGTAATAATAGTAATCGACCTTGATCGAAAAGGGTTGTACTCATCTGACAAAATACTACTATGCAAATCCTTATTAAGGAACTCGGAATCAAATTCATGTATTGAATTTATTTCTGATAGTAATCCATCAACAAAAATTTTGCATTTCTTGATCTTCTTCTGTCTTATTAGTTGATCCAATGTTACTATCATTTCTTGAGAGGTTCCTATTAATTGAGTTGGCATAAGGATAATTTTCTTGGTTTTTAATACTTGATTTATTTCATCAATAAGTTTTAACTCTGCCTCTTCCCTTGTCACAAAAGAATCTTCTCTTCCGCCATTAGTGCCTTCTATTAGTATGGTTTCTACTCTGGGAAAATTCCAAACCGCATTCTCTAAATATGAACTCTTTCCAAACTTAAGATCACCCGTATAAACGAAATTGTGATCCCCGTTACCTATATGAAAGTGAAAAGAAGTCGATCCTAATACATGACCAGCATTATATAATGTTACCTTAATATCTGGAGTGAGGTCGGTAACGATATTGTAATTCAAATATATAATATGTGAGAAAATCTTTTCATAGTCTTTATCATCATAATTCGCATACTGTCCATTATTCTTTACGTGTTCTTTGAATAGGATGTACATTAAATATGCAGTAGGCTCGGTACAGTAAACTGGACCTTGGTAACCGTATTTGAACAATACTGGCAAAAATCCAGTATGATCGAAATGAGCGTGACTTAGCAGTATTGCATCAATATCTGACAACTTCAAGCCTATAGAGTCAAATCTTGGAAACTTCAAAAGTGGATCGTTAGTATAATCATTTAAACCACAATCGAGAAGTATATTGCTCTCATTGGTACTAAGTACAATGGCGGACCTACCTATTTCAGCAAATCCGCCCAATGATATCAAACTAGTTTCAATATTTGAGGTCATTTTTTCTCGAAATATTTTTTCGCCAACTCTTTTGAAAAATTGAATTCTGTAGTCCGAAGAATCCTTAGTTATTTTATTTATTGCTTTTATGGTGGATACTATTTTAGGAGTTTTTTTAAATATTATCTTCCACCCTGTTTCTAATGTTAGTTTATTAATCATATTTTCAAGATTGCTTGTTTCTAAAAACTTTTTTAAGAATATGGTTGCCTCACCAAGGGCAGGATCAAAAAGGATATCAGAAATATTAGATTTTTCCCGGATATATTTTCCTACCATCTTTTTAACTCCTTCTTCTTCAATCCTTATCGATTCGTCTATTCGCAATACTATTCGTTTTTTAATTTGTGCAACTATGTTCGGAAGGATTTTGCTATTTTCTAGTAAAAACTTTGGATTATTGGTGTGAAGAGCTATTCTTGGGCCCTCGTATTCTATCTTGGTTAAAGAACATTCTCGCGGCAGATTTTGAAGAATAGTTGCCATTACGGATTGCGCATCTTGCATATTGGGATTAGATTCAGACGACCTAGAGTACATGTTTATCCCAGTTCTTAACGAAAATCAAATAGTAAAACAA
>QCWC01000256.1 GCA_013114705.1 Candidatus Nitrosocosmicus sp.
CCTACCTTGTAATGTGTTATTTTCAGATCAGGTTATCCAGATTATGTTCTACAGTTACGTTTAATAGATTTAATTCACTTTGTAATTTCTATATTAATTTCTAATTGATATTTAAAACTACATTAAATTACCATTAAATCAAATCGGTCAGGAATACAGCATATTAAACCCAACAAGAGGAGAAATAAATATAACTGTACCAACGATGGCTAAAACAATTCCTATTAATTTTTTTAGAGTTGAGGGACTGAGACGATTTGTATATCTGGCACCTAAGAATCCACCAATCATGGCAGAAGGACCTAAAACAATCAAGTAGAGAGAATTTACTTCATTGTTAATCATATGTCCAAGAAATCCTGACATACCCATCACTGAAGAAATAAGCATATTAGTACCAACCGCGATTTTTGGTTCGGTTTTCAATAGATTTATCATTGTAGGAAGTCTAATACTGCCAAGTACTAGACCGACTAGTCCACCCAGTATTCCTATAAAAAAACCGATTATTGATTGAATAAGAATATCATAATAAAGATTTTTTTGTTTTACTGATTTATGATTTAAATTTAGTTTATTTTCGGTTATCTTTTTATCTTCATTACTATTGTTAATAGTGCTTTTTAACAAAGTAAATGATTCATAAGATATAATCAATCCTATCAAAATCAAGAAAAAGTTTATTGGTACATTTTTGGTTAATAATGCACCAAAAAATGCACCTATTGCACCCGTTGATGCCATTATTATAAAAATTGTAAATGAGATATTCTTATTTCTTATATGTTGTATTGCTGCTGTAATAGCACCTAATGTGCTCACTCCTATGTTAGTTCCTACAGAATCGGTCACATTAAGACCAGTAGATAAAATAAATGGTAATCGTATTACTCCTAGAACTAAACCAACCAGTCCACCAATAAAACTGATGATAAAACCCACAGCAGATAAAAAAAATAGATAAATAAAATTAATCTCCATGTTTTATTTATAGTAAAGGAAAATGGTTAATGAAAATTTTTCTGATATGTTTGTAAAAAGATCGTTAATACCCTGTGATGTAAATACTCTTTTTGATTATCATAAACAAAATGGTGCTTTAGAAAGACTTGTGCCACCTTGGAGTGGTTTGAATGTAGTTAGTCAAAAAGACGGTATTAATAATGATGCTATTTCGATTTTTAGAATTGAGTTTGGTCCAATAAGGTTAAAGTGGGTTTCTAAACATTTTGGTTACATTCACAATAAACAGTTTCAGGATAAAATGATAAAAGGTCCGTTCAAAAAATGGGTCCATACCCACTCTTTTATACCCCAAGACGAAAATCAATGTATTATAGAAGATAGAATAAATTATACTCCCAAATTTGGTCAAATAGGTTCTAAAATATTACACAAAAACATACAAAATTATTTGAACCAATTGTTTATTTATCGTTATCGTATTTTAGTTGATGATATCAATCTTAAAAAAAGGACTGTTGGAAAAGGGAAAAAAATCCTTATTACTGGCTCTCATGGACTGATAGGGTCTGCACTTATCCCACTATTAACCAATATCGGAGAGCATAAGGTTACTCGACTTGCAAGAGGTTCAAGTAATAAAATTAAAGATTTTCCTTCAAATACAGATAAGCAACAAGAAGTAATATACTGGGACCTTGAATCCAAAAAACTAAATCTTCGTGAACTTGAGAACTTTGATATAATCATTCATCTTTCAGGAGAAAATATTTTTGGACGATGGACAAATACAAAAAAACGAAGAATATTGGATAGTCGTGTCCAAAGTACTATTCTTTTATCTGAATCTTTATCAAAGCTATCAAATCCTCCATCATTACTAATATGCGCTTCAGCAATTGGATATTATGGGAATAGACCTAATGAAATTTTAACAGAGGAAAGTAGTTCAGGAGACGGGTTTCTATCCAAAGTTTGTCAGGAATGGGAAAATGCAACAAAAACTGCAACAAAGGCAGGGATTCGGGTGGTCAATACACGTTTTGGTGTAGTATTATGTCCAAAAGAAGGAATGCTACAAAAGTTATTACCACCTTTCAAAATGGGTTTGGGGGTATCAATTGGAAATAAAGAGCATTATATCAACTGGGTATCGATAGAAGATGTTATTAAAAGTATTTTTTATCTGATAACAGATGATTCGATTCACGGTCCTGTTAACATAGTGTCCCCTAATTTAGTTACAAATATGGAATTTTCAAATATACTTAACAAGATATTTAACCCTAAATTATCCATCTCTATAAATCCAAAGATAACCAAGATAATTTTTGGTCAAATGGCTGATGAATTGCTTTCCACAAATTCTCATGTTCTTCCAAAGAAGTTATTGAAAAAAGGTTACAAATTTGTTAATCCAGATTTAGAAGAGACTGTGAGATTCCTAGTTGGAAAGATGCAAGTGGAATAAAACGGCTCTATTAATTAAACGAAAGATCTATAGCTGTGGACATCCTATTTCTAATAAATGATCAAATTCAATAGAAACAAAATATCCAATGTCATAATGATGTACTCTCTGTATCTATATTTTTTGGGTTTGAGTTTACGAAATACCAGTAAAGCGTTATCTATTTTCAATGATGGCAAGAGAAGTTACGTGTCTGTCTGGAATTGGATACAACGTTTTGGTTTATTAGCTAAACAGTTTACAGAAAAGAAGTTCTGTTTTTATTATTGATGAGACTGTTATTCAGATTGGTTGGAAACACTACTATCTGTGGATTGTTACCGAACCAGTAAATCATTCTATCCTCGGAATCTTTTAGATAAAGATCTGAGCGTAGAAATATGTTTATTGCAAGACAATTTATTGAATCATTGATAATAAGATATGGAAAACATTCTGTATATTCAGGTGATGGTACCTAGTATCTAGAGTCCTACGTTGCACTGGAATAAAACACCATCTGCATTTACATTATGAAAAATTTTTGATAAGGAATTGAAAGAGTTAATCAGTATTTAAAGGACAGGATTGAGAATTTCGATGATTATTATCCTTGTACCTGAGGAAGGAAACAAAATTGTGATCTAGACCATATCTACAACCGGATATTATTCTACGTATTGAGGTACAACGATTTACGAAATACTAAATTTAAAATAGAATTAGGGGGTGAAGAAATTATCTAACTTAACAGAGCAGTTTTTTTATTGAAAAAAATAAAATATCGGAAATTTTATTTTTGTTTTATAGTATGTTTTTCTTTGATTATTGCAGGAATTATGGCAATAAATACCAATATCGAGGATACAAAAAATATCATATGAAGTGAGTACAGAAACTTGTTTGCAATCGCTTCATTATCGTTATTATTGGTTAT
>QCWC01000257.1 GCA_013114705.1 Candidatus Nitrosocosmicus sp.
CAGCTCAGGAGAAAAAGATTTTCATCTTAATATTTAGAAGACAAGAAAAAACATCATAAAAGTAATTTGTTATTATTATAATTGTATCAAATATAATAAAGGTCAAATAGACTTGTTTGTCTACACCTATATTGATGAAGTAGATCTAAGTGATAATCGAAAGTACGGCTAGTCGATATTACTCCATATCCTGTGCATTTTCTTTAAATCTTTGTCTATCTTTCTAAATTCGCTTGAGAATAGATTAATAGGTTTAGACAATCGATCATTATCACTACGAGATGTTGAATCTGAAGTATCTTTTTCTGAAAGTGCAGTTGAATTAAATCTTCCGTTAGGTAGGGCAGGATTTGATTTTCCAGGAACATATGGATAGAATTTGGAGCAGCTGATGTCGGTAAAGTTTTCTTTTTCTTTTTCTTCTTTTTCTTTCTCGACTTCCTCCATAGGAATCAAGATGGCACTCTTTTAAATATACTTTTTAGTAAAGTTAATTCTATGCACCAGATAATAACTTTGATAATAAGATCAATTTATGATTTAGGCCATTAGGTGAAAATGTGAATAAATTGCAACAACAAAATATGTGCGATTTTTCTGCAATTGGTAGACTGTCAGCGATCACATTATATACATTTCTACTCCGATTGTCTTTTTTTCTTTTAACTAATTCAATAATAAAACTTGCTTGTAAATTATATATTAAAATGGTACCTTCTCATAATCTCTTTTACTTCATTGTCACTTACCTGATCAAACCTTTGATAGAATTGACCAACTGCAGAAAAATCTTGTGGAGAATACAGGACAATCACCTTATCTGCGATTGTGCTTAAAATATCAACAGTCTCAGATGTTTTTGGTGCTACGGGAACTGCTATGATTAATTTGTTATATGAATAGTTCTTTTCTAGCCACTTTGCTGATGCTGTAATTGTTGCACCCGTTGCTATTCCATCATCTACTAATATTATGATTTTGTTGTTTAATTTATCTGCATATGAAGTGGTTCCTCTAAACTCCATCAATCGCCGATTAATTTCCTTTCTTTGAAATTCAATCTCCTGTTCTAGACACTTTCGAGAGATTGGCAAGATTTTTAGTATCCTTTCGTTTATAAAAAACGTGCCATCTGGCATTACTGCACCAATAGCCAATTCTTCGTTTGATTCATGTCTAATTTTTCTTGAAACTACGACATCAAGTTCGCACTCAAAATGGGATGCAATAACATTGGCTAGTATGATTCCTCCCCTTGGGATCGCCAAAACTATTAGGTCCTTATTTGAAAAAGTAACATTTTTTTGATCATATTTTAGATAACCTTCTATTTCTTTGGCGAGTTTATAGGCAGCGTCATTTCGATCTTCAAATAGAGTACTCATAATCAGAATATATGAGAATATGCAGATAATAAAGTTGTGCTCAGACAATAACATAGTAACAATTTAGAACCATATAAAATGAAATTATATGGTATTAAACAAACATACTAATCAAAATATTTGTTTTGAGAGCTTGATATTGATCACCTGTTATAGGTCTAATCCCAGCCGCCATCACCGCCACTATCACCAATATCACTACTGTTTTATCTAAAAAAAAGAGAAGAGAAGAAAGGATTCCATTTTCTGACTGATTTTAAAGATAATGATTTACGGAAAGTGACGAAAGATCGCAGACCAGACTATACCCGCTAATATGTCAAAAATAAAAGCATTTAATTTGATATTCTAATGGTAACATTGAATGAATGAATGAATGAATAAATAAATTTTACCAGTTTTAATAATACATATGAATAGCCTTCACAGGATTCATATCAGTGAAGATACCATAAAAATTCCCATAAACAACGAGTTTCTTGAAGGAAATCTCAATTTTATAAGCAAATCGCAAAAAATGGTTGTTTTCGCTCATGGTAGTGGTAGTGGACGTCATAGTCCAAGAAACAAATTTGTATCAAGAATTTTGAATGAGTGCGGCATTTCAACACTACTTGTTGATTTATTAACTGAAAATGAAGAACGTATAGACAATATTACCGCTGAATATCGATTTAATATTCCTCTTTTGGCTGATAGGCTTACGTTAGTAACTCAATTTCTTGTTAATCACCAGGTACATCAAAAACACACAGCAAAAGAAATAGGGTATTTTGGAGCAAGTACGGGTGCTGCTGCTGCACTAATAGCTGCAGAAAAAATGAAGAATGTAATAAAGGCCGTTGTATCTAGAGGTGGAAGAGTAGACCTCGCTCACACGTATGTATCTACCGAAAACATAGTCTGTCCTATATTATTTATTGTAGGAGAGAATGATGAGCCGGTTATAAGATGGAATAAATATGTACTAGAAAACCAGCTTCCTAATGTAAAGCATAAACAGATTATCATAATACCTGGGGCGTCACATCTTTTTGAGGAGCCTGGAAAATTAGAAGAGGTTGCAAAATATGCTGCGGAATGGTTTACTAAACATCTATAGAATAGATCTAAATTAAATTCGGAAGGGTAGAAACGACTACAATGTGTGGTATTGATCTTTATCAATACTGGGATTTGTGCTTTTTGATTCACTAAAGTCAAATAGAAGTTCTAGCTAGGTGTTTATCAAAATATGTCAATTGAAACAAAGAAAGATAAGAAGAATAAGGAAGGGATTTCTCGGAGGATCGATACCATCTTTGATAATTTTAGAGACGAATTAGAAAGCACTATGAAATGGCCACTTAGTTATGATTTGGGATTTCCTATATTCTTTGATGAGAAAGAGAGTAGAAAAGCATTATGTGATTTAATTGACAAGGACGATAGATACGAGGTACAATTGGAAATGCCCGGTATTGATAAGAAGAATATCGATATCAAGGCAACTAAAAATAGCATTGAAGTAAGCACAAAGCAGTCTGAAAAAGTCGAGGAAAAAGATAAAAACTACATTTACAATGAAAGATCTTTTAAATCTGTATATCGCGCTATTCCTTTAAGAGGAAATTGTTCAATCAAAAATTGGCGCGAAACTTAATAACGGAATACTGGAGAACAATTTACCAAAGTTCCCACAGTTATTTCAGAGGAGGAAACGAAAATAGCGGTAGAATAATTTAAATTTAGAATGTTGTTAGACTTTAAAATTGTGCTATCAAATTTAATACAATAATCTGCAAATTATATCATTCCTAATATTTTTCCAGATTGTTTCAATATATAATAATGTAGAGTATAAATCAGCAGACGAAGTTGCTTTTACACTACTAAAACAATCTCCTATTGCATTTTATTGTGATTTAATATTATATTATTTATCTATCTATAAGTCATTACTTTTTGATTGTCTTTATTATCATT
>QCWC01000258.1 GCA_013114705.1 Candidatus Nitrosocosmicus sp.
AATTTTTGTATCGTCAATCATTAATGAATATTTCTAATCCGAATGATAAAAATTTTCTTAAATAATGAATATTAACAAGCATGATACCAAAACTAATTGCGGTAGAAAATATTTTTGTTCAGTAATTCGAGATTCTCCATCAAGTTTGATAAATATTTTAATTGAATTAATTCTGCATAAAATTGAACTAAAAAAGATAGAGATGTTAATCTTGTGCTAATGCATTCTTTCCACTGTTTATTTGGTTTTGGAAACTAACATTGTCACAAGATACTATTGCATCCTCGCCGGATACACACTGTGCATTTTGTTCATTATCTTGATTTTGGCCTATTCCCTGATTGGAGCGATTTCCGTTATCGTCGTCGTCATCTCCACCATTCTGAGCTGCTGCGTTGTTGCCAGAATTCTCTTGGTTCTGAAGGCTTATGTTATTGCAGGAGTTACCCAAACTGCCACCTGCTACACATTGTGAGTTTTGACGAGAGGATTGAGATTGGCCTATTCCCTGATTGGAGCGATTTCCGTTATCGTCGTCGTCATCTCCACCATTCTGAGCTGCTGCGTTGTTGCCAGAATTCTCTTGGTTCTGAAGGCTTATGTTATTGCAGGAGTCATTTGTGTCACCGCCTGATACACATTGTGAGTTTTGACGAGAGGATTGAGATTGGCCTATTCCCTGATTGGAGCGATTTCCGTTATCGTCGTCGTTATCATTGTCGTCATCGTCATCGTCATCGATTGTTTTAGATCCAAAATCACCATCATAATCTTCACCATAGTGAACTCTTAGATTCTTGTCACATGCTTCTTCATGATCTTCATAATAATCTTCATCATCTTTACATTGTTCACTATCTACCCCATAGTGTGCAAATGCGCTTTGAAAGTTGGATGCCGCGGCTGGTCCGAGCGTCATCAAAACAGCAAATACTGCTACAACTAATACTGCAGTTAATTTTGTGTCAATTGACTTTAACATTTTATTCTTGCTTTCTTTTGCAATAATATATGATATAATAATTTTTGAATATACTTTGCAAATTTAATTCTAGTTAATATTTTTATAACAAATTTCTATAATTTTCTTATGAAACTTAATTCGTTCTACAAAATAACCGGGTTGAGATTTAATATAGAAGGATATTCTAGTTGCTGAATAATCTTGACTTTATTAATACTCCATGAACTTTACGAGTGGCTGTAAGTATTACTTAATCTCACCATTAATTTGCATTTGTTGTGAATATTTGAACACCCCACTAAACTGTCCGTCTTATATTACAAACAATATGCATAAACTGGCATGAATGCATTCATTATTGATGATCATTATCATTAATTATTTTTTTGTCTAACTTGTTTTTCTAAAAATGTTTTCTATCATAATCGGTCATTACCAAGGAACAGGTTTTTGATCATGATAGAATCCCCCGCTAGGACCATTGTCCGGAAGTGTTGCAGCCCAAATTATCCCTTTACAACCCTCTACTACTGAACGTCCACCCCTTCCACCCATATCCGTTTCTACCCAACCAGGATCAATTGAATTGACAAGTATATTCACCCCTTTCAATTCTGATGCCAATTTTCTTGTTAATGCATTGAGAGCTACCTTAGATATGCCATATGCTGGAGTACCTCCTTCCATATAGTATAGTGAACCTGCGCCACTCGATACATTAACAATTCGTCCATATTGATTTTTCTTCATTAATGGAATGAATGCTTGACATACGGACCATGGACCAAATAGATTTGTTGTCAACGCATTATTAACCAAATCTAAATCTGCATTTACGGTAGACTGATCTTCATCGAATAGAATTGCGGCGTTATTGATCAAAATATCAAGGCGGCCATATTCTTGTTCTACTTGACTATATGCGTTTATTATGCTATTTTTGTCAGTTACGTCTAATTGGTAAAATACTATATCTAACCCCTTCGCTGCTAGTATTCTTGTTGCGATTTTGCCTTTAGATGGATCACGTGAGGTCAGTATAACAGTTAAACCTAGTTCCGAAAGCTGTTTACAAGTCTCAAACCCTATGCCGCGGTTGGCTCCCGTTACCAATGCAATTTTTTTGCTTTTTGCTGTTCTGCTTGTATCCATAATAGCCAATTACAAAGTAGTTATTAGTATTAAAATACTATAAGGTATACGACCATTTTCAAGGAAATATAATACGACTAACTTCCTGTATAGTACTTATTCTTTGTAGATGCAGGATAATCAACAGCAGAAAGTTAAGAAAATTAGGACAGTAATTGATTGTGTAGACATAAATTTTGATGTTACATTATCTTGGTCCCATTCATGAATACCAATTTCGAGAGATATCCATCTATATCATCAAAAGAACGGTCATGCATCCAACCATGATCTTGAAGTTTAAGTGGCTCAATCCCTCCGGCATTAATTGCCTTATCAACCAATTCATCTACTATTTCCCTACCTTCTACTGACAAAGCCAAGATTAATTCAATATTTTTTGCAGTATTACATTTTTCCTTTTGTGAAAAAGTCCTAAAGAATATCTCAACCAGTAACATAACAAAAATGGTTTCATTTACTATCATACAAGTAGTATTCTTATCTGTGAATTTTGGATCAAATTTAGATCCAAGATTGGTAAAAAATTCAACACTTTTATTTAGTTCCTTTACCGGCAAGTTTACAAAAATTTTTCGAGCTTCTTCATGTTTGAATTCGTTAATATTGATAATCAGCATATCTCCATGTAATAATACTAAGAGTTACTTTCCACATGAAGCCTATTAATTAACGAATTAATTCATACATATATGAAGACACAAAGATAGAAAAATGAGCTTATTTATGAAATATTCTTACTATGGAATTGAAAAACAACAAGATTTTACCAGTGACGTCATGAAGGGATTTATTTACTGTAACCTAGCAAAATTATATACCCATTTGAAGAGCCAAAACATAACATCAAAAATAAAAAGGAGAGTTCCTTGATTTTCTCAGCAGATACCGATAAAGTAAAAAAACACCAACTCTATTGCAACATAATAACTCAAACCTTTGAATTACTTTTCCTAGAGAAACAGAAAATTCTTATTTTTATAAATAGTTCATTTATTTCTAATTTGGCAAGAATCCCATGAAGAAAAAATTTTAATAATTAATTAGAATTTACCTATTCTGATTGATTCATTGTGGTTCATGAATACCGTGACCGAATATTTATCAGGAAGGATATTCTCTTGAAACTCTGTGAATATGGTGAAATCAATCAAAGCAAGCTCATGAGCTATTGTGGATTGAATAATGTGAAACACAAAGAGATTTATTGAATAATGTGAAACACAAAGAGATTTTGGATGATATGGTCTACAAAGATTTGATAACCCGAATGGAACAAACATGGGGCAGTAAAATCATAATCAACTACAAAATTTCAGAAAGAGGAAGATCGATTTTAAACGAAATTCTTGCACCATATGAGGAATTATTTCCAAGAAATGAAAAAGTAAAAGAAGAGGAGAAAGGAGGAGAGTAATTTGAGTAAATCTAAACCTAATAACGATGATAAGGAAAGATCAGACTCTAGTATTTTCTTCATAATGGATGGAATAATCGATCAACTAAACAAAACAAAAAAGTTGTTTATAATCATGTTACTTACAATTATGATTATTCCGCCTATAGCATTTATGTTATCATTTGTACTATTTGGTTTTCCGTTTCATGATAATGATTATGATGACAATCAAAATGGCATTAATGGTGGGAGATGGTGGTGGACAAATGACAGGATAAGGGAAGACGATGGAGGAAGTGCAGGTATGGATGCTAACAGAAGTAGTAGTGTCAGTAGTGGTGATGGCGGTGCTGCTAGTAGTAGTAGTAGTAGTAGTAATGACGGAGTTATAAGCGGTAACATCAATCAAAGTGAAGAAACAAACAATGTAGGAGGAACTGCTAAAACCGCTCCATGGGAAGACAGGTCCAACTCTAACCCGTCATTTAGATATTTGCCATTAATTCCAGTGATGGTAGTTTTGGTATGGTTGGGAATAGGAATCAGACAGTGGTTTGTACTTTCAAAATGGGACAAAAAATATAAAAAATATAAAGAAATGCAGAGAAAAATTGATGAAAAATTGGATAAAGATGATGAGAAAGATGGACGTGACTTGACCTGAATTATTTCCTACCAGTCTATGAGTTGTCAATAAGAAATGATTTCAAATCATCCTTGATTATATTTGAGGTCAAATTTCCTTTCTCCTAAAATAATTATACCTAATCGTGAATATGATTGATTATCTCTTACTTTGTATCTTAATTCGCTTTCTGATTTCCCTAAGGTACGGTGAACGACTAATGATTTTTAGTTTTATTATTTGTTTTTTCTTGTTCATTAACATTATTTATGTACTGTACTAATATGTATTACGCAGCGTAAATGTCTACTATCTTGTCAAAAAATATTAGGTTCGATCCATACGTGAAAATAAACTACCTCTTTTTCTTTAAGCACAAGTGCTGGATAATACTATTACTGAATTTTGTTTTTGAATGTTCAATAAAATATCTTGTTACATTCCATTACTATAAAAAAACAAATTTATGAATTTAGATTTATATATCACTCAACTTCTCCAAATTGTCCTTAATTTTCTTCAATGTTCGAAATATCTGTTTGCTATCGTCATAGTCAGTTACAATCTTTTTGTATGATAATTCCAGGTCGTCTTTTATTTTTTGATTAATAGAATTTTCATTATCATTACTGTCCAAATGAATTTCTAATCCTAAATCTTTATTAACTAATTTTATACGAGAATGATGGTCGGCAACGTTATCAGAGATATATGGCTCGAAATATAGGTTAAATGGCTTGAACTTGCTGTCATCAGAAGTATATAGTACGGTTATTCCCAATCTATTCCGTATCTACTTTCTTAAAGTGCTTATAAAAGTTACTCGAACATTACACTATTACATGAGGAATTTTGACTGCTTTGTATTGATAATTTATTTCCAATGTAATAAGCGTGATAATTCAACGGGTTTATTTGAGTGAATTAAAAATTAAACCATTTGTAAGACTGATCTATAGATGATTTTATCGATGTCAAAGACGTTTGCCACTATTGCGTATCACGAGCAGAGATAAGATACACAAGGCTCATGATAAAGATGTTAACAAAATAGCAGAAGTAGATGTTTACCTTCTTATAGTTGGAGATCATATCCAATCCCTACAAAGCCATTATTTTTTAATTCATTAAATAGTCATTTCTTGCTAATTCAATTGGTTGTTTGATTGATTATTCAGTTCAAAGAATAATAAGCCAATAT
>QCWC01000022.1 GCA_013114705.1 Candidatus Nitrosocosmicus sp.
CAAAAATGAAATTTTGGTCAGATAGTTTATCTATTGAAGATATGAATGAAATTTATTCAGAAATGATGATGAAATATACAGGCTTAGAGATGCCTGGACAGTATTGGATGCTACACCATATTATGCCTGAATCAATAATGTATGTTCCTAGTTATTTATTGCCTGCAGTTCGATCAGCAGAATTAGAGAGAAAAATCGAAGAAAAATTTGGTCAAAATTGGTGGGAACTAGATAAAGCTGGAACCTATTTGAAAACTTTGATGAAAGATGGTGCTGACATCAATTTAAGTGAGTTTTCAACGTTAGAATCAAAAGTACTTTTAAAAGGAATAACAAATTCGGCGGATTAAACACAAAAATAATTGAGAAAAAGGATCTATAGTTAAAATCGGGAAACCATACTGTAAAAAGAAAATTTGGTAAATATATTAGCTTTTCTAAAAAGGATTTTCATGCAACAAGGAAGACAACAAAGCTGCACGAAGTTCTTTTCCATAAGCAGCTTGTTTAAAATAAAGAGCGTTTACTGTATTGTCAATTGAAGGGGATATTTCATCAACTCGGGGTAAGGGATGAAGAATAGAAACGTCTGGCTTTGACTTTTTCAAAATATTGTCATCGATTGTATACAATCCTTGAATCTTATTGTATTCTTGCAGGTCCGGAAAACGTTCTCGTTGAATACGTGTTACATAAATTATATCTAGTTTTTCTAACAAATCGTCTGATAGTTCCACATGATGTTGCATATTCACTTTGTATGAAATATCGTAAATGGATTCATTTCGAATTCTTAATGCGGCAGGTGAAACTAAGTGAATATCCACATGGTAATTAGATAGAGCATAAATTAGAGAGTATACAGTCCGACCATATTTTAAATCACCTACTATGCCTATAGACAGACCATCGATTCTTTTCTTTTCTTTGAATATAGTATAAATATCCAGCATAGCTTGAGTAGGATGTTCCTCACTACCACTACCTCCATTAATAACCGGTTTCTGTGATATTTCACAAGCATATCTACTGGAACCATCAGATGGATGGCGTATAAGAATTACATCAGAGTATAATGAAATAGTTTTTATGGTATCAGCATAGCTTTCGCCTTTCATGATCGAAGATGAATCGACATCGGAAATTCCCAAGGATCGGCCTCCTATAGATGACATAGCAGATTCGAAGCTGAGTCTGGTTCTAGTGCTATACTCATAGAAAATATATCCAAGAATTAATCCTTTGGCAATTTCGCCACGTTCCTTGGATTTTAATGTTTGAATTTTATCAGTAACATCAAACAAATATGCAAAATCATCCAGATTAAAATCTCGGATAGAAACTACATTACGATTAAAGAATCTATTTTTAGCCATGAACAACTAAAGAGTAAAACTTGTTAATATATGCAAATACCTTTGAGTGAAAGATAGAATATGTTTATCCAGAGCCGCAACTACTAAATCCGCATTCTATGCACATATTACATCCTTCTGTGATAATTAAGAAATTTTTACACACCGGACATACCGCTTTATCGTTTTCTGTCACAGCAAGAGAATTGACCAATGGTTCAGATTTGATTTTACTTATAGAGAGATTTGTTCCGATGGTATTAGCTTCCAGAGAGATATTTAGTTTGTCATCCGCATTAGTATGGTGTTTGTTTGCATCGTAATCTTTGAAAATTGGTTTGACTTGATCAACTACATATGGTTCATGCACATTTGTATTAATAAAATCATACAAATATTTGCTTGGAGTTACCTGAAATCTTTTCTCACGATCATTTCCAGTTATATGTAAAACTTGTTCATTCCTTGAACCATCCCTATATATCGTAACTCCCTTCAATCCGAACTCATGAGCAAGTAAATATGCGCATTTTACATCTTCAACAGTAGCATCTCCAGGCATATTGATTGTTTTTGCTATTGCATTACTAATCCACTTTTGCCATACGGCTTGAGCCATAATATGATCGGTCCAATGAATATCAATAGCCGTAACAAAGAGCTTTTGTATCCATTCAGGTATTTCGTTAATTCCACGTACGGAACCATAATTGTTTGAAATTTTTAACAAAATTTCATCTGTATAAAGTCCATGTTCTTTTAATATACTCTCAAATATCTTATTTGTATAAAAGAATCGACCAACTGTAACCCGTTTTTCAAATACCAAGGCAAATATTGGTTCTACTCCATTAGATACGTCTGAAATCATTGACAATGTTCCAGTAGGTGCAATAGTAGTAGTCCATGAATTCCTAATTCCATAATTCTTGATTTTTCCTATTAAAGAATCCCAATCATAACAATGTAAATCTTTAGGTATTTCATAATAACCAGATAATGGTATGCTACCATTTTTGTATTCAGTTTTTTCAAATAACGGAAAGGCTCCACGTGATTTTGCAATAACTACGCTTTCATCCATACTGAAATACGATAAGGTTTCAGCTAGTTTACCCATAAATTCATACCCTTCCTTGGAATCATATGGAATACGCAACATGAATAATAAATCGGCTATACCCATGATTCCTAATCCAATTCTCCTAGTTAGTTTTGTATTGATATCAATCTCTTCTACAGGATATTTATTAACATCTATGACATTATCAAGAAATCTTGTGGCTGTTCTTATAGATTGTTCATATCTTGGCCAATCAAACTCATACATTCCATCGGCTTTTCTTTTTACAAACTTAGATAAATTAATAGAACCTAAATTGCAAGATTCGCATGGATAAAGAGACTGTTCACCACAAGGATTTGTTGCTCTAAGTGGACCGCCTTTAGCATCGATACAAGGATTATACTTGTTAATATTATCAAAAAATATTACTCCAGGTTCGGCACTTTTCCATGCACTTAAAGCTATCAGCTCCATTAATTGATGGGAGTCGATGTTTTTCATAGTGGCTTTAGTTCGAGGATTTTTCAGAGAATATTTATGATCTTCCTTATTTACCAGAGACTGCCAGAAATCTGACCAAATTCCAACACTTACATTAAAGTTCTCGTACATTCCTGGTTTAGTTTTCATTGTAATGAACTTTTCTATGTCAGGATGCCAAGATTCCAATATACCCATATTTGCACCACGGCGTTTTCCCCCTTGTTTAACTACATCTGTAATTGAATCAATTATCTGCATAAAAGAGGTTGGTCCAGATGCTACCCCACTTGTAGATGCAACAATATCACCTTCAGGTCTAAGGTCAGAATAATTTATCCCTACCCCGCCTCCGGATTTAAATATCATAGCAGCGTCAGTAGATGATTTCATTATAGAATACATATCATCTGGCATATCGAGGACAAAACAAGCAGATAATTGTCCCAATCTAGCACCTGCATTCATAAGAGTTGGGGTGTTGGGAAGAAATTCATTCAAAACCATTAGATTATAATATTCTAAAATCTTACTAGCATGATTAATCATTTGGCCTTCTGCGATTAATCTCAGAAGATCCTTGAAACCTACTTTCATTTTTCCAGATTTTGCTTCATCGATGTATGCTCTAATAAGCGATTCAAAATGATATTTATTTAAATAGTAATCACCAATTTTTAATTTGCTATCAAAATCGTCCAATTTCTTATAATAATGTTCGGCCTCAGACAAATCCCGTAAATGATTACCCTTAAAATCAAATACACGTGGATCATGTATAATATCAGATACTGCAACCAAAATTGCGACTCGTTCAAATAATTGTTTTGGACCCTCAATTATTTCACCACTGTTATCTCTTAACAGATATCTAGAAGCTAGAACACGTAATGAATTAACATCCAGTGATTTATCAACTTCGTCTAGATCTCTTTTATTTAAGATCTTCATCTTCATCTCCCTTAGTTTGCGCCTCTCATGACGGTATAGAATATAGGCTTTTGCAGTTTCAGCCAAACCTTCTTCAATTAAAATAGATTCGACCATGTCTTGTACATCCTCAACGCTCAAAACATGACCTTTATGAATAGATTCCAAGTAATCATTTTTAATGATCTTATTAACTAACTTTGATGCAAGAAATTCAGCTAATTTATGATCTGGTTTACCAGCTGCAACTAATGCTTTGTAAATAGCATTTGAAATTTTTGATTGTTCAAAATCCACAATTGTACCGTTTCGCTTTTTAATGTGTACAATGGTTTTGCTTTTTGACTCAGGAAGATCAGTTTCAGCCATATAACATTTATATATTATCTATAGATCGCTTATATTAATTTCGATATCTTATTTTACAAAATGATGAGTTGAGATATTTAGAGATTAATTCCATATAGAGGAGTTTGTACGGAATTTAATTCCGACCCAAAGTACAAAGAAGCTTAGAAGTACAAAAGTAAAGAATATGCCCATAAAGTTATGGCCAAGGACCCGTGATCTAAATTTGACTATATAGTATAATTATATAGCAAACTGCGTAATATCTAAAGTATGAATTATCTCTTTGATTGTCATATGTGTATCAAAGATACACATAATTGTGGAATAAGTAAGCCGTAGTCAGCAACACCTGATTTTTATTTCTCACTTTAGTCTATAAATTAATTAATCTCATTGACATTGCTAGATCCACAAGACAAACAAATATTGTTCTGGATATTCCTTCTTCCACATATAGAGCATACAAAATGTTTTTCAAATATAACAAAGTAGGGAATTGTAGGAATAGCAATTTTTAATATGTCAATCAACTCCTGTTCGGAAGTGCCAGTTATATCGAGTCTGATATATAGACCTCCTGATACAAGGCTATCCAACTGCATAAGATTTTCAGAAATAGAATCATCATTTTCTAATAATCCTCTTGTAATTACCACTCCTTGTGAATATGATTGAAAATCATGGGTCAGTTTACCAAATTTGTCAGAATCTAAAACGACAAATCTTGTAGAACTACCATCATTAATCATAGAAACTCCAAACTTTTCGGTATTGGTTTGACTGAAACTAAGTAATACATCATTAGCTGTTTTTATCACTTTTTTAACTATCTCAAACCCGTCTTCTCTGGAATGCCCTAGAATATCATAGACTGATTCGTTTAATCCTGCTATATTAACAACTACAGTGGTAGAACCTACCTCCGGAAAACCAAGTATATCAGATATTGTAGGCAATATATTATGTTGTATATTTCTTGACAACATTTCTTTCTTCAACAATAATGTACTTATTGATGGTTTCATTAACAATGCCAATTTAGTTCTAAAATATGTTTCGTCTTTGTTTGACTGATAAGCCAATCGAGGGAGGTTGATAGTTAGAGAATTCAATACCATGTTTGGTAGCAAAGAAGTGCTGTTTAATTTACGAATGCCTCTACTACTAAGAATTGATTCTTGTGATAAGAGGATCTTACCTCCAAGTTTAACAATTTTTGCAATCAGCGACAAAACATCGCCTGACAAGGATCTTGCATGATTAATGAATAATCCAAAGTTGGGCAACGCCACTTGTTGTAGGTATGAAGAATATCCCTTTAACATTTGAATTAATAGTTCATTATCTTCTTTTCCTGATATAACAAGAGTAACAATAGGAGCATTTGTATATTGCATAGATATTGAAGACAAAATTAACGATAACGAGAAATAATCAGGTATTTTATCCATTTGATAATCTCTAAAAATTTTATCCATATTTTCTATAACTATTTCCTTAGATACCTCCCTTTGAAGGATTGATACTATAATAGGCAAAACTAAATTGAAATTACTTTGATCAAGTGTTCGCGGCAAAAATAGGAAATGCCCTTTCATATTGAGATTACTTTTTACTTGTTCAACATCAATGAAAATGGTATCAGGACCAATTCCCCAATGACCTAAGGTATCAAGATGAATTTCACCATTGTAATGCATATCCAGTATATCTTTTTGAAAGGTATTGACAAAATAATCAGAAAGTACGTTTTTTGATATATCGATGATCAAGTCATTTATTCCATTTCTCAACGTGTTATTACTATTGTTTAATGTTTTATCTATATCAAATATAGGGATCCCAACTCGAATCAACTTGTTCATCTGATCTTCTAGGCCATGTTCTACCAAAATGTTATTAACACAATCTCTTATTAAGCGAGAGGTTAAATAAGAAGTTGAGAGTTTGTAGATTTTATTTTCTACTTCTTCTGTAATTTTAGTAGCTTGCTCTAATGATAAGTTTGCTTCTCTAACTAAGCTTTGAATTATCTTGTGAGAATTGAATTCTTCAAGAGTTTGATGACTTGTCCTTACGTACATCTTTCCACTCTCTACAATAGATTTTTCTTCTATTTGCCTAGCTAAATTTAACACCAATTTACCCAGATTTGTAATGGTATATCGTCTTTCTGATTTATTTAGACCGACCAAAGATTGTTTTAACAATTTGCGTAAATGATAGGCAAATTTGCCAGATTCCTTTTTTGATTTGAATCCGGCTAATGACTTAAGCTCAGAATATGTCAGCGGTCCTTTATTATTTAGAATTCGTAGAATATCTATTCGGTTGGGACTAGCCATAACTGAAAAAATCATTCTAACTCTCTTAGACGTAGATTCTAATACACCACGTTTAGATTCAGAGGGGGGCGAATATGAAAACCTCAACTACAAAGCAGTCTGAATATTACTATATAAATAAAACTATCCGTATAAAAATAAGCAATAGATGGGAATGAAAAAAATAATCTAACTTTCTAGCAAAACCTGTCCGCTATTTAATATATCATCTTTTAAATTTATAGCAGGTCTTTTAGAAATGATAGATTCTGGAACGTCTGGTAATTTCTCTTTAGCCTCATCTTCCAAACTATTTTGAACATCATTTAATATGGCTAAGGCGTCTTTATCTACAACGGAGCCTATTTTACCATCGTCAGTGTGTATGTTAGAATTAGTCAGTACGTCATCAGTTAAAGTATGAATTTCAGATAGAACATTAGTTGCAGAGGGAACAGCCTTGGAGAGATCTTTCTGTATGTCTTGCAGCATGTCTACAGTTGGATTAATAGTATCCATTATTGCAGAAAATTCATTAATACTAGTAAAACGAATTGCAACTACTTCCAGAGCTAAACTAGCATTTTGGGTATTCTTTCGAAGGCGTCTCATAGCAGATAGTTCATTTGCTATAATATTAGCGCGTGCATTATTTCCAGATTTAATATTTTGTGTAATTTTAGAGCTAAAATTGGCATCTATGTTAGAAAACTTTTTGTCGATTACCCTAAGCTGAGAGATTTGCGTATTGATCACTGAGATTGCACTATTAACATCATAATAGAACTGGCCACTTTTTTCCATCTATAGATCAATAATCGGAAGGTTTGTTAAAAACAAATGTTAAACTCTCTAAACAAAAAGGAAGATTAATTTTAGCTTGATGAATAAAAGTAGGTATTCGCTAATATTTTTGTAATATCAATCCATGCTTTACGTGAAAATCAATGACCTGAATTTTAGATCCTAGCGGCAAGTCCAATGGCGTAGATATTCCTGGTAGAAAACCAGAAACATTGATGTCACAATCATCTAATTTAAAAATAACCCAAGCGTAGGAACTAACATCTTCAAATCCTTCTGGGGCAACCGATTGAATCGTATAAGTGACAACTCTACCTTTTCCGGTGTATGATACGTGTCTAAAAGAATTTGAAAAACATTTGTCGCAGTAATATACGGTTTCTAGCATGATATTATTGCATTTTGTACATTGATTAAGAAGTATCTCTCCCTTTTTTGCATGTTCGATAAATTGTTCTCTTGTGCTTTGTTTCTTAGACTTTGATTCAGACAATCAGGGTATCACACATTACTTGATTTTTTTGAAAATATGAACGGCTGCACTAGCCCCCGTTGCACCAAAATTGTGAGTCATTGCTATCTCTGCATCCTTAACTGTTCGATCTCCAGCTTTATTTGTAAACTGCTCAAATACCTCCACTACCTGGCCAACGCCTGTGGCACCTATTGGATGACCTTTCGACTTCAATCCTCCAGAGGGATTAACTGTAATATCACTATTTAATTTGGTACGTCCTTCCCTAACTGCCTGAGCGGCAGATCCCTTAGGGAAAAAACCCAGATCTTCTATATCTATTAATTCGGCTATAGTAAAACAATCGTGGACTTCAACAAAATCTATATCCTTTGGAGATAAATTAGCCATCTTGTAGGCTTGTCGTGATGCCTCTACGGTACTAGGAATTGTAGTTATATCTTTTCTAGATTGTACAGAAGCAGGAGATGCTCCTCTTCCCGAACCTACAATCTCAATATATGGGTTCCCACTCTTTTTTGCAAATTCTTCATTACACAATATTACAGCAGAAGCCCCATCTGAGAAGGGACAACAATCATATAGTTTTAATGGTGATGCTACTACAGGAGATTTTAACACGTCCTCCACAGTAATCTTTTTCCTAACATGCGCTTTTGGATTTAACAATCCATTTTCATGATTCTTAACTGCAACTCTTGCTAGATCTTCTTCAGTAGCCTTATATGTTGCAAGATAAGCTCTTGCCATAGAGCCGAAAAGTCCGGGAAAAGAGGCACCATTGCCACCTTCATAGAAAAAATCAGAACAATACGAAAAAAGGGTTGTACTCTCGACCGTACTGGTATGAGTTACTTTTTCTACACCCAATGCCAATACACAATCATAAAATCCAGCAGAGACATTTGCAAACGCTTCCCTAAACATAACAGATCCAGAGCCGCATGCAGATTCAATAGTCAACCCAGGCACCTCGGGAATTCCGAGGTTGCTCATGATTACTGGAGCCATATGTACCTGTTTATCTGCTACACCAAAAACATTTGAAATATATCCGGCTTTCACATCCTTTGGAGTTATACCTGCTGAATCAATGGCATCTTTTGAAGCGTTCAAAGCAATCTCAATAATACTTTCATTTAACTTGCCATACTTTGTACTTCCAGCACCAAGTACATAGACTTTTTCACCCATATATTATATAGAGAGGGCTTTAGCATAATAAAAATGTGTGCGTTTTTGAAATAGATCTTTCATCAATTTCAATCTTAATAAAAATAAGAGAAAATTAAGGTGGTAGCACTGAATACCATCAAGATGCGAGTAACACTATTACTTTTGTAGACACAGCCACTGTTAAATTAAATCTTTAGCCAGTAACGATAAACGAAGTCAGAAACAGATCATTACTTATAATTGATAACCATCCACAGGCCGTCGGAATCAACCATACATAAATTAGATGATCTTGTACATATCTTTACGTCTATTCTTAAGAAGAGGAAGGGTTTTTCTAACAACATCAATTCTGTCAAGGTCCAAGTCAACAATATCAAACCCTTCTTTATTACCCATATCCGTAACTACTATCCCAAACGGATCAACAATCAAACTTCTACCACAAAAAATATTACCAATCTGATTAGGGGCTATTAAATAAACTCCATTTTCTATTGCTCTTGCTTTACACATTATCACCCAATGATCCTCTTTCATAGTTCCCTGAACCCAGCCAGATGGTGCTATAAGAATACCGGAACCCTTTAGAGCAAGCATTCTTGATAACTCCGGGAATCGCAAATCATAGCAAACCAAAGTTCCAATCTTGCCCAAAGGTGATGCAACGGGAGAAAATAATTTATTTCCAGCTAGCAATTTATTGGATTCCCTAAAACCAAGTGCATCGTACAGATGCAGCTTTCTATATTGTGAAACTAATCTTCCTTTATTGTTTATCAACACAACAGTATCAAATACGCGGTAAGAATCTTTGTCAAAATTTCTCTGACTTTGGATTTTTTTTGTTTGTTTTGAATTTGCTCTTTCATAAATAGAACCAACAATAAAGATATTATTATCTCTGGCACTTTTTTTTAATTGTGATACAAAATTACCATGTTTGGATTCAGAAAGAGAAAATAACTCTTCACTACTTTGAGACGAGGGAGAAAAAGACATTTGAAATTCCGGAAAGCAAATTATTTTAGCAGAATTTTTGGCTGATTCTTTAATTTGTTCTAAAGAATATTGCAAATTTTCCTCTTTGTCCATAGAAGACTTCATTTGGACAATTGAAACCTTTACCATGAATATACAAATTAAAGAAACAGAGGTAATATTAAATCTAGTTTTAGCTTCAAGGAATCTTCAAATTTAGAGAATTCATCTATATGAAATGCATGATAAATATAAAGTCAAAATTAGACAAGATACCATTTATTAAAGTTAGCCTACCAAAAGCAAATGCAATAGAAAAGATATCAAATGTTTGGCTTTGAACTGACGTGTCTCCAGATGGCTGGTAAGGGTATAATAGAAAGAACATCATTTACGGCCATTTTGAATTAGTTAGCCAAGATACAAATCGCAATTGATAATGTTTAATTAATTTTATATAGATTAAGAGACATGGAGAATTTAGAAAACGAGATAAAGAAGTTGGAAAATTGGAAGAAAAAGGATAAGAAGTTGGAAAAAAACTTCAAATTTAGAGATTTTGTTGAGGCATTTAGTTTTATTACAAAAATCGCTCTAATAGCTGAAAAAATGGATCATCATCCAGATATTAAATTATCCTATAATAGTGTTGATATCGAACTGACAACTCATGATATTAACGGAATTAGTAGTAATGATATAACTTTAGCAAGAAAAATTGATGAATTATTATGAATTGCTAAGATTATAAGTAGATAATTATAACAAATATGATAAAAAAAGAATGTAAATATACTCCTATCTGTAAAAAAAAGGAGTAATGAGTGTAACTCAGGTATCAAAGGAAATCTTAAGTCGTGAACCTAAAATAAGATTTGTAGGGATTTTGAAAAGTGATGGTCAAGATATCAGTATTAATCCGGAAAACAACATTGACAAAAATGATATAAATTTGAGTATGACCCAGACACCTCATTTATTGGATGCAGGAAAGAGATTTACAGATTTGGGAAATTTGGAGTCGGTTACGTTTGAATATGATAAAATGAAGTTAATTAATTTACCAACCAATTCAGAAATAGTAATTTGCGGTACAGATAATGATTTAAGTAATAACGATATCAAAAAAATAGTCTCCGATCTTGTCGCAAACTATAACTTCAAAGCAGATACAAAGTATGAGACCGAACAAAAATCAGAATTCAAAAACGATTTATTTACAAAAGATAGTTTGAAGGAGATGGCAATAACGTCTAATCAGTTCGAAAATGCTTGGCATAGTTATGTTTCAAGTATGATAGGATTTTGGAAGGAGATGGCAATAACGTCTATAAAGATGAACGAAAAAATCATAAAAGAATTTTGGAATAACTATAAAGACAAATAAGATTGATGTCGCGATCACCATTAAACAGTAGGGGTAATGAGGGAATTAGATTCGATGTGTTACTGGAGCTAATGTCATGGGATCTATACTGATCCAGTCCGGTAATAAGAAGAAATCGAGCAAATAATTTCCAAGAAAAATAGTATTGTTATTCGTATTGCAATTCAATTGAGGATGTATTAGTGATAGTATGGGATAACTGTTACTAATTTTGTCGGCCATTTGAATAAGTTGTTGTATTTCACATCCGTGAATTCGCGGTATTTTTGTACTAGATTTAACTTGAACAAGCAGTATTATATCATTTTGTTTTGCAACAATATCAGCGGGCCCCTTACTACCTTTCGAAAAAAAAACTAACCAATTGTTATTTGACAGATATAATCCCGTTAAATATTCGGCTTCCCGTCCAAACCTACTACAAGACAATACTAGAATATTTTTAGAAAATAAAATATAATAACTTTATTGCTTAGGCATCTTTTTTACAGTGATAAATTTTTAATCAGAGAGAATACTAGAGAAGTATTGAAAAGAGGATTGTATATTGGAAGATTCCAACCTCTGCATCATGGGCATCTACACTCACTTTTATGGTGCACTGAGGAAATGGATGAGCTAATAGTGGCTGTGGGAAGCTCTGATAAGAGTTTTGAATCTAGAAATCCTTTTACTGCTGGAGAGAGAATTGAGATGATCAGAGATGCTCTGAAAATTGAAGCAAAGGATAAACTAGAGAAGATAATCATAATTCCTGTTCCAGATATAGGAACTCATATGTTGTGGAGTTATAACTTGGATTTATTAGTACCCAGATATAGTACAGTATTTACAAATGATCCATTTACAAACATGTTATTTGTAGAGCGAAGAAAGGACATTATAAGGCCTGATATGATCAACAGAGATATAATGTCTGCCACAGAAGTTAGAAAACGTATAGCAGAGGACAAAGACTGGCAAGAGCTTGTGCCTTTATCCACAATTAAATTAATCAAAGAAATGAATGGTGAAGAAAGAATAAAGAAACTGTACAAATTAACAAAATGATGAAATGATATTAGTCGACGGATCGATGGGTGAGGGTGGTGGACAAATACTTCGTAGTGCCATAACCATCTCAACTTTGATCGGTAAGCCAATGGAAATAATCAACATCCGATCAAATAGAAAAGACCCGGGACTAAAGCAACAACATGTTTCGACAATTCAATTACTTTCAAGGCTTTTTAACATCAGTATCGAAAATGTAACAGTAGGCGCAAGTTGGATCAAGTACAAAGCACATAAGAATGTGGAAATTGGTTCAGAAAATAATAATCTAGTAATAGATATAGGAACAGCAGGAAGCATACCGCTATTATTGCAAACGATAATTCCAGTAGTTGCTATCTTCCAAAAAAATTTGACACTAAGAATTCAAGGAGGAACGGATGTGAAATATAGCCCAACAATAGATTATATTAGATACTTATTAAGAGACATCCTATCTAGAATTGGGATCACTTTTAGTATAAATGTCATAAGACGAGGTTTTTATCCGAATGGACAAGGTATTGTTGATGTACAAATAAAAAAAACATCAGAACTTCATACAATCGAGTTTTGTAATTTTAAGGATACGCAACCAGCCATCATGAGCATTGCAGGTAAGTTACCGAGACATGTGCCAGATAGACAAATTGAGCACGCCATTACAACACTAGAAAAAAAAGGAATAAAACCTATCAAGCATATATCCATAATTGAAACTTCAGTAAGTCCCGGATCTTCGATCCTCGTTTATAGTACTTCGGAATCAGGCATTTATTTAGGCGCAGATTATATCGGCGAAAAAGGTATAAAGGCAGAAACAATTGGGCATAATGCAGCAAAAAGATTCATAGCAGACTATGAATCTCGTGCGTGTATAGATCAATTTTTAGCTGATATGTTGGTATTACCTTTAAGCTTTGTTAAAGGCGAGTCTAAATACAAGATATCGAAAATTACGAATCATCTATTAACAAATCTAGAGTTAATAAAACACATAAACGGTCTCAATTATAATATAGACAAGATTGCTCAAAAGGAATTCATCGTTTCAATTAGAGGAGATCCCATTATTTAAAAAATTTTTTTGTTTCCCCTAAAGTTAGTACATCTACCGGATCAACTTTAACTACCATAGGCAAATTTGAAACTGCTTTACCGATTGCTAAACAATTTCTATGAGACAAAGTTTTAACAAGAGATTTTATTGTGGCACTGTCAAGTAAGGAAACTTTAGAGATCTTTTCTAAGTCAGCATCATTTGTAAAATTGAATAGAAAAATATTGTCTACCTGTCTATATATGGTATCATTTATGGCATCTGGTTGATTAGTAATAAATGTTGAATATATTCCAAAATGACGCATTCGTGTTATCAAATCTTCCCAATACGTGTCACGGATATAGAGCTGAGCTTCTTCTGCAAAGATAAAAACTGGGGGGATCTGTGATTTCTCTAATAATTCAATTAACTTACTCATTACTAATTCAACAATCATTCGCCTAATTACTGGAGAAACCCTACTCATATTTATTATCATTGCGGCACCTTTAGCTTTTGTTTTGACTAAATCTTCAAACTTAAAACATTTCTCTTTGGCAACACTTGAAGAGAACAGATGAGATGAGTTAATGGTATGAAATCTCGATAATAAAGCATCTCTCACCAATTCATTGATTGTCCAAGTACCAAAAGCTTTGCCTAATTCAGGAAGACTCAAAATCTTTTTGTTTTCTAATGCATCCCAGATCCTAAAAAACTCCCGCAGAGAAGCGGAGGGCATATCCAATGCATTCTTCAACATATTTGAAATTGATGGTTTTCCAAAATATGTCAAATCAAATTTTAATTCTAGGCCAGGATTTAACACAAGTAATTTATCGGCTATGGGAGAACGTTTCCCATCAAGATTGTATGAGAGACCACTGTACTCATTATTTAGATCAAAAACAATAACGTATGCTCCATATTGGATGAGAGATTTCATCAAGATTTTTGACAGATGGGACTTGCCTGTTTCTTTCTTTCCTGTAATAATATTTAACCGGCCATCGAGGTCTTCAGCAAATATCTCAAATGGTTGATTGTCAGATCCACATCTTCCCAAGGGTATTGGATAGTGCATTTTTTTATTCAATAGAGAATTCATTTCTCTCATACCTATCTTGACGATTTTAGAATTAACCCTTGAAGGAACCCAGTCTACGTCTGTTGATAGTTGATTTTCATTGTCTATAGATCCTCTTATTTTTGTCTTAAAGATTCTGACATCCCTAATAATTTGAGAAAGGTTATTTATTTCCAAAGGATCGAAAATATTCTCGTTACTAAATTGGGATACTACTTCGTCCTTTATAATCTCATCAACTAGCGATGATGAAGAGAAATACTCCTCTTCATAAAATTGAACAAGCAATTTCTTGCTACTATTAAAATCTTCTATGACAAAATAGTCTCCTTTATTAGCGAAATCATTAGTAACAGCTAATAATAGAATTTCGTCCCCTGTTTTGGAAAGAATTTTCATCTCCAAGCGGCTCCAAGCACAGATGCTCTAGCATTCTCATGTGTAATTTCTTTTATAGAATAATTAGATTTAATAAAACTCTTGATGCTGGCCAATTCTGTATTTGAAAAAATTGAAACATGATGTGAAAGAGAAAGAGAACTAGGATAGCCGAAATTAATCAATTCATTATGAAGTAGCGTTCCTAAAGTAGAGTTCACATCATTGTCATATGATACTATATCGGCTCGCAAAATATTTGAATATTCATTGCTAGATAATTTTACTAACATATGTTCACCATATGTTTTAGAAATAAGACTCCGGATTATTAGATTGATATCGACATATGCTGGAAATGTTGACCTAATAAGAGGATATGACAAATATTTTAGTATCTTGATTTTAGAGCTTTTGCTAATACCTATTACAGAATTGCCATTAACTACAGAATTTTCTAAGATCTTTGAAATGTGATACATGTGATTTTCAAATATCGAAGATTTTAACGAGCCATCAATCAAAATTAATGATCCAGAAATCAGTTTAGAAATCCAAAATTGGATGTACCTTTCTATATTGACGCGCAGAAATTTCTTCGCATAGTCGTCGTTAAATAGTATTAATTTAAACACGTTACGGTCAAATTTAAGGCTCTGGAGAACTTCCTCATTAAGATAAAACATCAACGGACCTATTTTTAAATGAGCAGTAGGCTTTCCCTTAAAGGATATACAAACAGACCCTTTAACTGCATACAAACCACCATCTTCAACCTCAGCTACTTTGATGCAGCTTGAATCTATTCCAAAAACCAATTTTTCAGCTTCTGTAGGAGATATACGGGTTAATTTAAGATTGGAATATTTTTCAGAATGGATTCCCCAATTTTGTATGGGTATACTCTCTTCATCATCTACGAAAACCAGTTTCTTGTTTTGAATTAAGTTTTTGTAGTCCTTACAAAAATACGAATTGCTAAAACTATTGATAAGGGATCTTTTCATAGATTCTAAATTTGATTCTAGGTCCTGAAGATTAAGTTGATTGTGCATGTTGTTCAACAACAATAGCATATTAATAAATGTTGTTCATGTTGTTCATGTTGTGCAACAACACGTTTATCAATTAGTGAGGCTAATATAATATAAACATGAGTGAAGCTGTGTCAAAATTGTCTTTAGAAGCAAAGATTAAGCTGAAGTATAAAGAATGGGAAGTTGAAATTACTTGTGTAGAAGATAAAGTAAAAAACGTAGTAGAAAACGTACTTACCGGTATAGATATTGCTTCATTGTCAGGTACAAATGCAAATAATGAAATTGAAAAACTTAAAGCTGAAATCGACAACATAAAGTCGAGAATAGATACAAACAGCACACTTCAAATTAGTAATCAGAAAAAAAATACAGTATCGTTAAAGGAACTTGCAAAAAATGGTAATACCTGTAGAAGTTTGATGGAAAAAATTTTTTATGAAAAATTTTTTGCAAATGAGAGATTGCTTATCGAAGTCCATCAAGAATTGGCAAGAATGGGATATAATTATGATAAAACTGCAGTATCACACTCCTTAAGTGATATGGTCAGAGAGGGAATACTAACTAGAGTAGGAACTTTAAGAAATTATAGATACATCCAAAAGAAACCGTTATTTGAAAAATGACTACTGCCTTACAGCAAATTTTTTGTTCATAACATCATTTAGCCACTTTATTCCTATGGTAGTTATTCCGTAGACTACCGATTCTGTTTGGGTTTCTTTATTTACGCTTTTTGTTACATATCCAACCTTAACCAATTCAGATAATCTGGAGCTGATAGACTTTGGATTTAGATTTGTTGTTGTTTGAATATCTGAAATAGGGGATGATTTTTCAGGAATTTTGCCTAGCTCATATGCAATCTTAGAGCCTAGTAGAAACAGCATAACTATTTCTTTATCAGAGAATTTCTTATTGTGAATTTCTCCCAGATTAGGTAAAATTTTTGGTCCCTCAGGGGTAATTTTTATTATAGAGGAATACATATCAATCAGTTCAGATACAGAATAATTTAACGAGATTTTCTGAGCCAAACGTAGTTCTGGAATATGTTTCGTTAGAAAATTGATAGTCGACAACAAAACATTTTCAGGTCCTCCGCTAAATTGCACTTTAATATCATTTAATTGAATAGAGACGCTTACATCGTCAATTTTGTTTGTATCATTGGAAATCATATAAATATAATCAGTAAAGTGATAAAATATTATAAACTTATGAATGTATATCTATACTTTAGAAATTTCATTAATAGGAATAGCATATCATAATAGATGAAAAGTAAATTATAGGATGAATAGCCAAAAAATCATAGGTTAAATCACTAGGAATGTACAAGGATAGCGATAATAGGAATAATTTTATTAAAACAGGGTTTCCAAAGCTGTTGAAACCTTTTGAGAAATCTATGAATGAAGTAGAAAAGATTTCTAAAGCTTTTGGATTGGCTTTAAGAATTCATAATAATATGACAAGAAAATACCAATATGACAAGATTGAACCTCAAATAAATCATTCTTTGAGAGTAGCCTTAATCGTCAATGAAGAAATGAGTGTTGATGACTCTGATCTTGTTTGTTCGGCATTACTTCACGACATTTCTATCAAACAAGAAATTTCCAAAGAGACAAAGGAATACATAAAAAATGAACTTAGTGAAAAGACACTTGATGTAATATCTTTCTTTAATAAATATTCTAATCAAGAACAAAGTAACAAGAATGAGGAACAAAAAATTGAAAGGCAATTCAGTAGAGTAAAACAATCAGATACTTTGATAAAGAACATCCTTTTGGCAGAACGCTTAGATGAACTCAGATCTTTAAAAAATTCCAGAAGAAGAGATAAGATAACCAGAATGAAAGAGGAAACTCAGAAATACTTTATACCATTGGCAGAAACTACTAATGAGAAAATTTTGCTAAAGCTAGTTATTGCGCTTTATGAATTAAAATGATAAGTAGAACAACAGCGCCACCGGCTCTGTTAACTTAAGAAAATGATATAGCTTGAAGATGCTCTATTTCAGTTATGATCATCAAAAGAAACAGAACATCTTCGTTAGATATTGACCATGCTTTGTATTTGTACTTTCTTGGTTTATCAACCAGAAGTGTTTCCAATCCAAAGCAATATTTCATCTAAACAAAGTAAAGAGAAGTCATGTTGCAATCTGGAAATGGATTCAAAAGTATACACCTCAGAAGATGTCAATCAAGAGGAAAAGGATCTCAGAATTTATCATAGGTGACACATTGATTAAAGTTGGACTCGAGTATATTTGGTTATGGGTTACAATTGAACCCGAAAACAGGGAAATTCTCGCACTATCCATCTCCAAGGAAAGAAACATGTTTGTAGCCGAAAGATTCCCTGATGGCTTGATTAAGATTCACGGAAAACACGGTGTATCTACTGATGGTGATGGCTTGATTAAGATTCACGGAAAACACGGTGTATCTACTGATGGTGGTACGTGGTATCCACAAGCATGTCGATTCCTGAAACTAAAACATCATATCCATTCCTCATTGGAGAAAAGCCTTATCGAGAGAACTATGCAATACCTAAAGGATAGAACTGAAAGTTTCGATGATTATTTTCCCTGTAGAATAAAGAATTGCAGGTTGAAGCACGTAAGTAACTGGTTGAATATGTTTTCAGACTATCATAACAAGGAGGTGAACAACGCTTAAGTTAACAGCACCGCGCCACCCATAAGTACTACTCCTTTATGCACTTACCCTTGGTTTTCTTATGACCTGTCCAGTGTGCAAAACATCCAAACAAAGCATGTCCTGTGCATCCACATATTATGCATTTCTTAGTTGCATCAGCGTTATTCATACAAACTTCTACTCTAGATGATTCGCTTCATATATAGTTAAATTTTATTATCTTCTAGGGCTTGCCATTCCAGTTTCAATATATTTAACTGAATCTGCAATGTAGCAAGCATGATCAGATATCCGTTCCAAATATTTCAGTATCAAAGCAGTGGAAATATTACATCTGTTATCAGAGTAATTATTTGATCGTATAAGTTGAGACGATTCCCTTAGATTTTTTCGGAACAAAACATCGACCATTTCTTCCATTTCATATATTCTACCTAAGTTAGAGTTATCTCTTGTTCGTAACGCCGCTACCCCTAGCGCCATCATCTCCATAACGAGTTTTGACATTCGCATTACTGGCAATTTATCGCAATGTTCCAATGGCCCAAGGATTTCAAGCACCATTATAATATCATACGCATACCTTCCAAACCTTGAAAAACCATACGCAAGCTCCATGCAAGATTTAATAAATCTTAAATCCGTTGCCACAGGTTGAAACCGAGCGATAAGTTCGATCGTCAACTCAGATACTTCATCTTGGAGAAATCGAAGTTTTGCAGATGATTCAAATATCTGCTTTTTTGCTGAATTATCATCGTCATTGTAGGATGTAACAGCTTTAGTAACAGTACTTTCAGCTAAAATAGCCATATCAAGAACAATGCTGCTAACCTTAGTTAGCCCCATGTCAAGTAATCGCGCCACTTTAATTAAAATGAATCAAGAAACTAAATAAACAAGTCTAGCCGAACTTTCCGGAAATGTATCTTTCAGTTAGCTCTTTTTTTGGATTCTTAAATATTTGATCTGTAGGTCCAAATTCAATTAATTCGCCCAGATACATAAATGCGGTATAATCAGAAACTCTGGCTGCTTGTTGCATATTATGAGTTACAATTATTACGGTCAAGTGTTTCTTTAATTCAGTCATTAATTCTTCAATTTTTGAAGACGCAATTGGATCCAATGCAGAAGTAGGTTCATCCATTAATAATATTTCGGGTTGCATTGCCAGTGCCCTTGCTATGCATAACCTTTGCTGTTGACCACCTGACAAGCTTATTCCGGGCTTGTCTAAATCATTTTTAACCTCATTCCATAAAGCAGCGCCCTGTAAGCTATCATAAACAATTTCTTTAATCAATTTCTTATCTTTAACACCATTCAGCTTCAAGCCAGCTGCTACATTATCAAATATGCTCATAGTCGGAAATGGATTTGGTTTTTGGAATACCATTCCCATTCGTCTTCTTATGAGAACAGGATCTGATTGTTTATCATAAATATTAAGATCATCCAAAATAACCCTTCCATCAGCAGTGGCATTTGGAGTCAAATCATGCATCCTGTTAATGCATCTTAATAGAGTTGTTTTGCCACATCCCGATGGACCAATTAATGCTGTGATTTGTTTTTCTTTCACCTCAAGATTGATATCTTTTAAAGCCAGTTTGCCGCTAAACCAAGCTTTTAGTGATTGTATAGATAGCTTTGGATTCTCGATTTTGAATCTTGAATCTGATTTTTCTTGGAATTCGGGCTCAGTAAAAGGGCTAGTAGATTCGTGTTTAGGATTAGAATCGATAGAAGATAAATGATTAATTTCTTCATTTACAGTAGGGTTCAATGAGTTGTTCAAATTGTCCACTAGACAATTCTCTAAATGCGCAATTTCATAATAATATTTGTCTATAGGAAGTATATAGTATTATATAGAAAAAATAGATCAAATAGTCGATTTAAAAGTAAGGCTCCTCTTTTGAGCAAACATTCTCAAAGCAATACTCAGCGATAATACAAGTAATATCAATAGTAATGCAGCACCCCATCCTTGTTCATGAGCAGAAGGGTATGGCTGAGAAGCAAGTCTCCAAATTCTCAAAGGCAAGGCATCGACTGGAGAATTAATGCCGCTAAAGAATAAACTTGTCCCCAATATGGTCATTATTAATGGTGCTGTTTCACCAGCGATCCTTGATATGGCAAGTACAATACTAGTTAAAATACCACTTTTGGAGCCCTTTATGACAATATGCCACACTACCTTCCACTTTGGAAGACCCAAACCATATGCAGCCTCTCTTAGTGTATTTGGTACGAGTTTAAGAGTTTCTTCGGAAACTCTTGCAATAATAGGGATCATTATTATAGACAAAACAAATGCACCTGCCAATATGGAAAAGGAGCCCATGGTCAGCACTATAGTAATGTATCCCGCAATTCCTATGACGATAGAAGGGATCCCGGTTAATACATCGTTAAAAAGTCTCAAAATGTAGGCAAACACTCTGCTTGAGCTGGAATACTCTGATAGAAATACTCCGGCCAAAACGCCAACAGGTGCACCTATTAAAGTGGCAAATCCTACAACCATTAAGGTCCCTTGAATAGCTGGCCCTATACCTCCACCTCCGGAGCCTATTGATCCTGGTGGGAGAAACAAAAAGTCGAAACTAAATGCACCTATACCATTCTTAAACACCTCTATCAAAATTGAGCTCAGTGGAATAACTGCTATTATTACAAAACAAGCTAACAAAACGGTGATCAAATTGTTTTTCATTTTTCTTTTTGATGCATTTTTTGCAGTAGTTTCTCGAATTATTGACTTGTAGCTTTTTTCTTTATTGTTATCGTTGTTACTAATATTGCTCATATTATTCCCTCACATTTGAATAAGATTTTGAAACTCGCGATATGATGAAAATAGCGGCGATGTTTATAAAAATTGTAATTATGAAAAGAACTAAACCTAGCCCAATCAGTGCCGACAGATGAAGATCATTCGCAGCCTCATTAAATTCATTTGCAATAATACTGGACAAGGTTTGGCTTTGGGAAAACAATGATGTAGGGATAGCGGCCAAACCGATTGCGTTTCCTATTATTAATGTGACCAACATTGTCTCTCCAATGGCTCTCCCCAATCCTAAAAATGAGGCTCCCATCAAACCTGTTTTTGATGAGGGCAAAATTGCAGTTTTCACCATCTCCCATCTCGTTGCACCCAAAGCATACGCTGCTTCTTTCTGCGAATGAGGGATAGCTTTCATGACCTCCCTTGAAACAGCAGTAATAATAGGTATAATCATGATAGCAAGTACAATTCCAGCAGTAAACACATCCAGGCCAAATGGGGCCTTTGCAAATATAGATATATAATCGCCAAATGAATTATGGAGGGGTTCTTCCACAAAATCCCTTATCCAGAATCTAAAGACAAATAACGCCCACAGACCGTAAACAATACTGGGAACGGCTGCTAACAATTCAACAACAAAGGATAGAATAGTCCCTAGTTTTTTTGGGATCATCTCTGTAATGAATATCGCTATTCCTACACTAATCGGAACAGCTATGGCCATGGCAATAGCAGAACTTACAAGCGTCCCTATAATGTAAGGCAGTGCACCAAAGGATTCTCTTCCCTCAACTGCATTCCAATCTGTCCCAATTACAAAATTAAACCCTTCCTTTACGAAAATAGGTATCGAACCTTCAGATAAGGAGAATAATACAAGTGCAACCATCAATAAAGTATAAAGAGAAGCGCCGATAACCAGACCTTTAAAAAACTTGTCCCCCAAGATCGATTTTTTATTTCGTAAATCAAGTTTTTTTACAAGCTCGGCATGTGCATCTTTAGAGTCTTTTAGGGACAAAGTATATCAATAAATTAAAACAATTTGATAATATATTTTACATATATAATTAATATAGAACACATAAACTATATAGAAAAAAATAATAAAATTAGTTGGTGAGAACGGGGTTTCCATTAAAGGTTAAAGATTTCAGTGTTTGTTCATTGATATCTATAACCGATTGAGGTAATGGAACATATCCCAGTGGTTCGGCAAATTGTTGTCCATCAGTTATGGCCCATTCAACAAACTCTACCAATGCATTTGCCTTTTGCTCATTTATGCTTGGGTTGGTGCTCAATTCCTTGTAGAGCAATAGGTAGCTGAAACTAGAAAGTGGATAAGAGTCTGCACCTGGTGCATTTGTTATAGATACAGTATTCCATGGCTGTGAACCTTCAGGTAATGTTGGTGCTGCTGCGTTTACTGCTGCCATTGTTGAATTAATTGATGGTGCAATAAAGTTTCCTTCCTGGTTTTGAATTGATGCAAACTTCATGCCTGTGGTTAAAGCGTAAGCTAATTCAACATAGCCTATGGAGTAGGGTGAACCTTGAATTGATGCTGCTACACCTTCATTTCCGGGTGCACCTAAACCTGATGGCCATTGAACTGACTTTCCAACTCCAATTGTGGAATTCCATTCTGGACTAACTTTAGATAAATAGTCTGTAAAGACGAATGTAGTACCCGAACCATCAGAACGGTGAGCCGAAATTATATCTTCAGCTGGCAAAGTCACATCAGGATTAAGTTCTTTTATCTTAGGATCATCCCACTTTGTTATTTTTCCTAAAAAGATATCAGCTATCACTGGACCTGTCAGTTTAAGGGGAGTAGTTACTTCAGGAAGGTTATAAGATATTACAACTGAACCTATGGTTTCTGGAATGTGAACGGCATTTCCTGCTTTTTGAAATTCAGTTGAAGACAATGGAGCATCTGTGGCACCAAAATCAACAGTTTTTTCTGTAAACTGTTTAATACCACCACCGCTACCAATGGAAGCGTAATTAAGACTCACATCAGGATTGACTTTTTGATATTCTACTCTCCAAGTATCTATCAACGGAAAGGGAAATGTGGCCCCTGCTCCATTAATAGTTACTTGTTGTGCATTTACGGAATTTACATATACTGGAACTAATAGCGATAAGGCTAAAAGCGATACACCTAGTATCCTATAGTTTCTTAAATTAA
>QCWC01000023.1 GCA_013114705.1 Candidatus Nitrosocosmicus sp.
CAATGATTGGGTTACTAAATGAACATGCTCCATGCCACTATAAGAACTTGTTTAGTCACTGATTGAAATCCACAGGCTATGATAATTGATAATAAGTAAGCAAAATAAATTGTCGATAATTAGTTAATGCATGCATACAGTACGCAAAAAATTATTCTACTTAGGTTACTGAAATCAATGAAACTAGTCTTACAATTTCATTTGTAGCACCCATCACGTCGCCTGATATTCCGCCCAAATTCTTGTTAGATATATGGATAACTATAAGAGCGCAAATTATTCCAAGAATCAAAATTTGAAATCCCACTATGAGATTTGAGAAAGAAATTAGGGTAATTAGGATAATCGTAACGACTGAAGCTATTACAATTTTCTTTCTAGATTTCATATTTTTGGTAAAATGCGAACTATAGCCTTCCCATGCAGAATTACTACATGCTGCTTGCAATATCATTGAATATTTTGCAACAATTTCAGCGATGATTATTGATATCAATAATCTATCGATACTAGAGAATGAAGCGATGGCTAGGGTCATTCCAATAATATATCCTGATATTGCAACTGCCCCTGCTGAGCCAACTCTTGGATCATGCATTACTTGGTGTTTTTTTTCTTTATTACCTTTGACCATTAGCCCATCTATAAAATCTGCCAAGGCATCGGTATGATGTACTCCAGTTATTATTATAAGGAAAATTGTGACTATGAATGCTGCAATGTATTGATTGAAAAAATATAATGAAGTTACAATGATCGGTAAGGTTAAAGATCCAATTATCAGTCCAACGATTGGGAACAAAAACATGTTCTTAGAAATATTTTCAATTTCAAAATTCTTGGCTGATTTTCCTACAGGCAATATTGTCAAAAATGCAATTAAGCCCAAAAAGTTCCTATAGACCAAAAAAAATATTCCACCAACTCAGATGATTAAGAATTACCATTACTGGGATTATAAAAACTGTGATACAAATAACGGTCGCAATTTTCGTGACTTTCAATGATGTTAAGCACTTTTGAATAGTGGGTTCCTCATCCATGTCACCCAATTTGTAATGATTAGTTTTCTCTAATTGAGTATTTAATCCACCTGCCATAATGGCCATAGGAATCCCTGCATTGGAACTTTCTACCCTGTTTCTGTCTCTTTTCAAAATCCTCACAGAATTTTTCCAATCATTTCGACAAATCATAAGAGCGGGAATCAAGAATGCCGGGGAAATTCTAGCAGGAACATAGTTCAACAGAGTGTCCAGCATTGCTGCCATCAATCCATAATGTATGTGATAATCGTCCTTGTATCCTATCATTGAGTCTAAAGTATTTACGGTTCTGTAGACCATTGCTCCTGGTGTGTTTAAGAATCCGTAATAAAATAATGGGGATAATATACCATCTACAAAGCTTTCTGCAACACACTCGATACAGGCTGATAGTATTTTTGACTCTGATAATGAATCGGTATTTCGACTAACTATCCTTGCAAGGTTCTTGCGGGCTTGCTCTAAATTACTGTTCTTTAGTTCATCGATAACATTGTTTATATGGTTGTCCATAGCCTTAATTGAAAACGAGACTTTCAAGATTATGGAGGAAAGAAGAACAAAAATGATTGCACCTAACAATTGGAATGATTGTACGCTAATGAAGTAAACGATTAAACCAACTACAATGGGCAGTCCTAATGCTACTACCGATCCCATTATTTTTTCGAAATTTGTTCCTTTTTTATGAGATACCTGCTTTGTGATTCTTGTAAACAAGCTTACCGTTTTACCTATCTGGACAACCGGATGAAGTTTGTTGGGTGGTTCACCTATTGTTACATCTATTGCAAAGGCAATAATCAATGTACATATGATTTCATCAATCAGCTCTATTGTCATACTAGATTGCCCTTTTTCATTTGATGATTATATCCATTATATATTTAAAATTAATACTAGACTCTATCAAGACGGAAATTCTATCGATTTCTTGGTCTAGATTAAATTGATTGAAAGAGAATATTTCAAGAGCAGTAGTATCTGTTTCCAATTCTTTCTTGGCGATTTTGTTTAATTTTATGCTGGACCGAGGTTTCTTTTTGATTTCAGAGTCGATGCTACCATCTAGCGAATCTTCCTTTGGAATTATGTGATCAAATTTGGGAATGATACCTAAAACAGGTTTCTTTGTTTTGGATTCAATTTTTCTTATTGCTGGGTTTAAGATCTTTGCATCTCCACGGAATTTGTTTATTATAAACCCCTTCACCATATTCTGGTGGCTAGGACTTAACAACATCATAGTTCCTAAGATGCTCGCAAAACAACCTCCCCTTTCAATATCTGAAACTAATATGACAGGTGAATCGACTTTTTTAGCAAAGAGCATATTCGCTATATCATACTTTTGAATATTTATTTCAGCAGGTGAGCCAGCCCCCTCTAGTAAAATAACGTCATGATTTTTTTGCAATTCTTTGAAAGCATTTAACGCCACCTCAAAACCTCTTTGAAGTACAAAATCAGAGTAATATTGTTGAGCTTTCATTCTTGAAAAAAATTTTCCATTGACATAAACATTGCTTTCAAAATTTCCTTGAGGCTCTAACAGAATAGGATTCATATTTGGATCAGGATATGTTTTGCATGCGAAAGACTGGATAGCCTGGGCTCTTGCAATAATTTTATCCGATCCTTTGATTTTATGAATAAAAGACGACATGTTCTGTGACTTAAACGGAGCGACTTTGAACCCTCTGTTAGTTAATATCCTACACAGTGCGGTAACAATTATACTCTTTCCTGCTCCTGAGGATGTGCCTTGAATCATCAACATTTTTGATCTCATAGTGCCTCTTCCAATGCCTTTACAAGAATATCATTTTCTTCTTTGGTTTTTATGGCTACCCTGATGAATTTGTCAGTCATCCCTGTAAAATTCTTGCAATCTCTCACAAGGATCTTGTTATTATTTAGCAATTTATCTCTCAGGGCAGTAGAATTCATTTTAGTGTTACACAATTCGACCAAGTAGAAATTAGTATCTGTAGGCATAGCCCTTATTTTAGAATACTTGTTATATAATGCAAATAACCTTTGTCTTTCAGAGTTATTATTTAATATGGTTAGTTGCAAATGTTCCTTGTCTTGTAAGGCTTCTATGCTTGCCATTTGGGCCATAGTGTTGACATTCCAGCTAATCAAGTGATTGTTTAGTTTATCTATGTTTATTTTTGAAGATATCGCATAACCTATTCTTAATCCCGCTAGGCCAAATATTTTCGTAAGAGATCTTAAAATGATCAAATTTTCATAATCATTTACTAAATCGATGAAAAGATTATTCGTAGTTTTCTTTCGAAGGTCTACGAATTCAAGAAACGATTCGTCTAAGAGAATTTTGATTTTCCTGTCAGTTTTTTCAATAATATCTGTTATTTCTTTCTTGTGGAACCTGCCTGTGGGATTATTTGGATTACATAAAAACAATGAAGAGATCTCATTGTTGGGATTATTAGCAATCCTTATGATGGAATCTGAATCAATCAAGAAACTATCATCTGATAAAAGGGAATACTGAATAGTGGATTCTTTACGCCTGCAAGCTAGTTCATACTCGCAGAAAGTAGGGACTGGAATGAGGGCCCTTTTTTTCACAAACGCAGCCGTAAAATAGTGAATGAGTTCGGTTGCACCATTTCCTGTTATTAGGTTATGGTTAATATCGAAATCCATTTCAGATCCAATATGTTCTAAAATTCTTTTTTTTAGGTCAATACATTTTGGATCCGGGTAATTATATGCAATCACAGTGCTATTTTTTAATCTATCTTGCACCTTTCTTGACATTCCAAGTGGATTTAGGTTCGAACTAAAATCCATCCTTATCGCACTTTTAGAAGAATCTATTGAGTGGATTCCACCATGCTGACAATCATGCAAATTTGAATCAAATATGTTTTCTTTATGATCCATTTTGATCCGAAAGTGCCTTTAACATCAATAATTTTTATTTCTAAAACCTGTTTAAAAAGGATTATTAATTGTTTTATTTCATATCCTATCCATATGCTTAAAGTTGCGTTAATCGGTTCAACTGGTGCGGTTGGCCAGGAATTTGTAGTTGCACTTCACAATCATCCTTGGTTTGACCTTACTCATATTGTTTCTTCTGAACGATCTGCTGGTAAAAAATACATCGATGCACTTAGAGATCCTCAGTCGGGTATACTAAGATGGCATAATAGAGAACAAGTTCCTGAGTATATTAGAGAGAAAGTTGTTTCAAAGATGGATGAAATAGATCCAAAAAAATTTGATCTAATATTTACGGCACTTGAATCTGATGATGCACAGGTAATAGAACCAAGACTTGCCCAACACGTTCCTGTAATAAGTACGGCAGCTGCATTCAGATATGAAAATGATGTACCAATACTAATTCCTGGAATTAATGACGATCATACAGACATTCTCAAAAAGCAACAAAAAGAACGTCAATGGGGGGGATTTATTGCACCTTTGCCAAATTGTACTACCACTGGCTTGGCAATAACCCTAAAACCTCTTATTGATAATTTTGGAGTCAAGAATGTCTTCATGACTTCGATGCAAGCCCTATCAGGTGCTGGTAGATCTCCTGGTGTAATTGCTTTAGATATATTAGATAATGTGATACCTTACATTCCCAAAGAGGAGGAAAAGGTCCAGATTGAGACAAAAAAGATACTTGGAACTTACGATGACTCTTCACAGGAAATTTCATCAAATGATATCAAGGTTAGTTGCACATGTACCCGGGTCCCAGTATCTGATGGTCACACTGAAGTAGTTTTCGTTGAAACTATTGACAAGGCTGACCCGTCATCGGTCAAGAAGAAAATGATTGAATTTTCTGATAATGTTTCTATAAAGAAACTCCCTACTGCCCCTGCTGACTATATAGTAGTTAATGATGATCCAACAAGACCTCAACCGCGAGTTGACAGAGAGGTTAACGATGGAATGACTACAGTTGTGGGTAGATTAAGAAAAGATTCTGTCTTTGAAAACGGGATAAAATATGTACTTTTGACTCATAATGAAAAAATGGGCTCAGCAAAAGGAGCAGTTTTGCTCGCAGAATTACTCAAGACAAAAAAAATTATATAATTTTTTTTAAAATTAAAAATCTTTATACAAAAGATAAAAATTATACATTTATTAACCACCAAAATTTAGTATATTTTGAAAATCATGGGCAGGATCGACGATCTTGATCTAAAGATATTGAGTGAGCTGTCAAAGGATGCTAGTATATCTGTACCCAGGCTTTCAAAAAAAATCAATATCAATTCATCGGTAGTTTATAGCAGAATCAAGCGCTTGGTCAAGAGGGGATTAATTAAGAAATTCACAATAATAATCAATGATGAGGCTTTGGGATTTAACGTTAAAGCCCTTACCGGAATAACAATGGATTCTAAATTGCGTGATAATGTTTTAAGCGAACTGTTTAAGATCCCTGAGGTAAGAGAGGTGGCAGAAGTCACGGGACGATTCGATGTACTGGTAACAATGACTGCAAGATCTTTGGATGAAATGCATCAAATAATATCAGAAAAAGTGGGGAGAATAGAAGGAGTTCAAAAAACTGAGACATTTATAGAGATGAGAAAGACATCGAGAGAAATCATATCTAATTCTGAATCTAAATAGCTAAAGTTCTCTCAAGATATAAATAACTATTTTAATTATAAGATGATGGTAGGTTATTAGATTATTTGGGTTTACAGATGAAGACCGTAGGTAACCAAGTTAAAAATTACTATGAACTGACTAAACCAAAAATTTGGTATCTGCTTGTTTTCACAGCATTAGGTGCTGCAGTTTCAGCAGCATGGTTATTTGATGTCCAGGTCAGTTTGATGACTTGGATTTTATTATTTGTAGCGATAGCCGCAGGTTCAGCTGCAGCAGACACCCTTACCGGCTATAACGACAGAGATATAGACGCTATAATGGAGAGAACAAAGGGCAGGCCCATACCTTCAGGAAGAATATCTCCAAGAAACGCCTTAATTTTTGGACTTGTATTGGCTGGTATTTCTCTAGTTTGTTCGTGGTTCATTAATATATGGGCTTTTGGACTGATGGCTTTTGGATTATTTGATAATATTATCGTATATAGCAAATGGCTAAAGAGGACAAGTCAATCTAACATCATTCTTGGTGGGTTTTCAGGTGGAGCTCCCGCGCTAATTGGGTACATAGCAGTAACATTTCAACACGTGGAAATTGGTTTTGCTATGGCTGGATTAGTGTTTTTCTGGATTCCAACTCATATTTGGAGCTTGGCATTGCATGTAAAAGAAGATTACAAAAAGGCCAATGTTCCTATGTTGCCAGTTGTATCAAGCGAATCTAAATCGGTGCGCATAATTGCGTTGACTACTTTGATGATGGTGGTATTTAGCATATTACCATTCTTTTTTAATCAATTTGGTTTGATTTACCTTTTGACAGCTACTGTGTTTGGAATCGTTATGATATTTTTATCGATATGGTTATTGTTGAAGCCAAGTGAGAAAACTTCATGGCTGGTATTCAAATTTAGTAGTCCATATTTAGCTGCCTTGTTTATTGCTTTTATGGTTGATGCATTTTTCCATTAGTACTGAATATAAGTTGTTATGTAAGTCAAGCTCGACAAGTAAACAACATTTTTTTGTTTCTTAATGGGACAATTCTTTACTTACTCGCTAAAGTCCACGAAACCATGATGTTTTCCGGTTGAATATTTTTCTCCTTTGTGACTTCTACTCAAATACTTCACTCCTACATTTTTTGACATGTGCTATCTATTTTCCGAATTCACACAGGCTAGATAATCGTTTTTAGCTCCGAGCGGATTTTGAATTTTTAAAGTCACTTAGTCTTTTTACTTTTTGGTCAAATTTTTCTTTGAATCTTGGAACATTGATTATGAATCTCTCGTGTTTTCCATCTCCAATCAATTCTAAACTGTCTTCGGCAGAAACTTGGAACGATACTTTCCTACCGTCTGAGTTAATTACTTCGGCTTTTAACAATATTTCTGCTCCCACTGGAGTGGCAGCTATGTGATTAACATCCACTATTGTTCCAACTGAATCCCAGTCCGAATCGACTCCAAGAAACTGCTCCTTTAATAGCAATCTACAGGTTTCCTCCATTTCTGAAATCATTGATGGCGTCGAAAATACATTTTCTCCTTCCCAAAGAAAACTTGTCGTTTGATTATGATCTACTTTTATCCTTCTTTCGTTTTTGGATCCTATTTTGATGTTAAACTCCATACAAATTATTTTGTTTGGTTTGATAAATTTATTTTCCAATCTTTGATCCTCAACATTGTAATGTTTAGATTGTGAAACCTATAAAAGGGGCTTATCAAAAGATTATACCATTCTATTAAGGTGATATGAGAGTATGGCTTCAATTCAACAAACAGCTGGTGGTATGCCAGTATTAATATTAAAAGAAGGAACTAAAGAAAATAAGGGCAGAGATGCACAGAAAAATAATATTACGGCCGCAAAACTAGTAGCAGAAATAATCAAATCTGCTCTCGGTCCTCGAGGAATGGATAAGATGCTAGTTGATTCATTAGGTGATGTTACAATCACAAATGATGGCGCAACAATACTGAAAGAAATTGATGTACAACATCCTGCGGCTAAAATGATGGTTGAAGTTGCAAAATCTGTTGATAATGAAGTTGGGGATGGAACTACATCATCTGTAATATTCGCAGGTGCACTCTTGGAAAAGGCAGAGGAATTAATAGGAAAAGATGTTCATCCGTCTGCGATTGTTGATGGTTATACGGCAGCTTCAGAACAAGCATTAGTTGTGCTAAATAAAATTGCTTTAAAACTTAATCTTAATGATAGAGATCTTTTGATTAAAATAGCAAAAACTAGCATGGAGTCCAAGCTTGTATCTGATGATAGCCCGATTTTAAGCGATATTGTTGTAAGTGCTGCCAAACAGGTTGCAGAGAAGGCATCAGTGGGTGACAATTTCCGTGTCGATTTAGATAATATAAAGGTCGAAAAAAAAGCGGGAGGATCTATGAGAGATACTACCCTCATCCAAGGCATAGTATTGGATAAGGAAATAGTACACTCAGGGATGCCGAAGAGGATAGAAAATGCTAAAATTGCTTTGATAAACTCTGCCCTTGAAATTGAAAAGACCGAAATGAGTGCTGAAATTCGAATTAGCGAACCACAGCAAATGCAAATGTTTCTAGAGGAAGAAAACAGGATGCTAAAAGATATGGTTGATAAAATCAAATCTGTTGGAACAACTGTGTTATTGTGTCAAAAAGGTATAGACGATATTGCTCAGCATTATCTGGCAAAAGCAGGAATTCTGGCAGTGAGACGAGTGAAAGAAAGCGATATGTTCAAATTGTCAAAAGCAACAGGTGCACGACTAGTAAATAATCTAGATGATTTTACTACCCAAGATTTGGGAACCGCTAATCTGGTTGAAGAAAGAAAGGTCGAAACAGACAAATGGGTATTTATCGAAGGTTGCAAGAATCCTAAAGCTGTAACTATCCTGATACGGGGTGGTTCACAGAGAGTTGTTGATGAGGCTGACAGATCTATGCATGATTCACTTATGGTTATGAAAGATGTTTTAGAAAAGCCATCAATTGTAGCAGGTGGTGGTTCTCCTGAAGCATATATTGCAAATGAAATTAGGCAATGGTCAAGTAATTTAGAAGGTCGTGCACAATTAGCCGCTCAGAAATTTGCAGAAGCATTAGAGGTTATACCGTTGACCTTGGCAGAAAACGCAGGAATGGATCCAATTGATACTATGGCAGAACTCAAGGCTAAGCAAACGAAAGGTTCCAAGTGGATCGGCATTAATGTCAGGACAGCCTCGGTATCTGATATTTATAAAAACGGGATACTTGAACCAACCGCAATTAAAGAACAAGTTATAAAATCTGCAACAGAAACAGCATGCATGCTTCTAAGAATAGATGACGTCATTGCCGCTTCAAAATCCAAAATGCCCGCTGGTCCACCTGGTGGCATGGGCGGCATGGGCGGCATGGGCGGCATGGGCGGCATGGGCGGCATGGGCGGCATGGACATGGACTAGTCCGCTAGTTCGCCTGTATTTACCACCTTCTAAATTTCCTTCCTTCCTTCTTTCATTTCTTCTTTATTTCTGTCCTATCCCAATTTAACAAATGATTCGTCGATTTCTTTTTAAATCATTGTAACTATTGTCCACCCACTTTTTGCATTTCAGTTAAATTAAAAGCAAATTACTCGACAATTTTTTTTTGACTCAATGCCTGCTGTCAATTCCCTCAAATAACTACCAAGATAAGATACGATTTTGAATACATCTTCTTTTACGATCACTTGCAAGTATTTATTTGGTAGTTTTCTTGATTTCTCATTTACTCCTTGCTTACTTCCAACTACCCTGTTATCCATGCCATTACTACTGTTACTTCTACATCTGGTCGTATATTCTTGTATTCGATTGCAGCTGCGATATTAACTATAAATTTATCTCTGGACTTTGCACAGGTAAATCAAGGTGTCGCATGACCGTACTTGTTCTAAAATAATATCTTCGGCAAGAGTAAAAAAGCCGAATGAAAATATCCTTAGATTATTAAAGGAAAGACAACAATGACAAAATCTCTTCCTTCGCAAACCCATATTTTAAATGAATTTGAGATCAATCAGATACTAAAGAATTTGTTATCTAGACTGCAGTCTATCGAAAAAACCAATCAATCATACTCAATTACAGTATTGCCAGACTTTTTTGTTGACAGAATAATCAAAGTGATGGACCATGATAAATTTGTAGGCGAAATTAAAAAAAAAATTAAGGCTGGAGGTGGAAGTATGAGGGGATATTCTAGCAAAGACATCAAAGGTGGAAATGCTGTAAATGTGGCATATTGTATGGCGAAACTTGGCGTTTGTATTAATCTTTACACGGTTGCCGATGAAATTGGTAACTCCATATTACGATCTGTATTTGCCCCTTTCGGAGATAGGGTTAACCTCTTTATCAAAAAAGGAAAACAAGGACTTTCAACCGTATTTGAATTCTCTAATCCAAATACTCATTCTCTTTCAAACGTAATGGTGAGCGATGTTGGCGACAATGATAATTTTGGACCTGATATTTTAGAATCTGAGAATCTTGTCTCAAATCTGCGATCTTCTGATGCTATCATCCTTACTAATTGGGCTTCTAATTTAAGGGGGACTGATCTACTACGTTCTATTTTTACAAATTCTCCATCTTCTATTCATTTTCTAGACCCAGCAGATATTGAAAAAAGGTGTTTTGAATTCGTCAATATGTTAAGAATCAACTCAAATCTAGTCAACTTCTTGAGTATCAATGAAAATGAATTTAACCAGATAGTGGAGGCCCTGCGGAGCATATTTGCCAAAAAAACTAGCAAAAAGGAAAACGACGATCTAGTTGATAAACCCGCCGAAATTAACGACGGACTTGACAAGTTAAAACATAATTTTATTGCCAGCAATCTCCATGTATTTAGTGACGGTGTCTATCCAAAAAACATAGGCTCTATTTGTGAATCTGTTAAAATACTATCAAGCTATTTTAATTTGACAGTATGCCTTCATACAACAAAAGGCTCTATATTATCTTCTCCTAGCTCTGATGTTTGTGCTCACGATGTAGGTAGCAAAAGTATGAATAATTCTGCTGATCAAAATGTATTTTTCGCTGCTGCCCTTAATCCATCCAGAATCGACCTTGTTAGTGGAGCTGGAGATTCCTGGGACGCAGGGTTTATGTTTGGTCAATTATATGGGTTTAACGCTATAGAAAAATTATGCTTTGCAAACTTGTTAGCATCTTTGCACATCGAAAACCTGCTAAAAGATGATCCATCACTTGCTCAGGTTATAGCTCACATCGAGTCCATCTAATTATGTTTACCGTCATTAAGGCTAAAATAGTAAAGAAAAATTGCTGAAACGGTTTTACAATCAACAATAGTTCCATCGTAACAATATTTTACCGCATCTTTTATATGGACAGACATAGTTGTAATATTTTCGTCTTCGTCCATTTTGATGGGTATGTCCAGTTCAGACAAATTGCTAGCGACAAAAAAATGCATTAGTTCTGTATCATAACTTGGCGCGAGAAAACACCTGGTTAAGGGTTGCAAGATACCAGAATATCCAGTTTCTTCAGCCAGTTCCCTTTTGGCGGCCTCATGGGGGAGTTCATTATTTTCAATTTTGCCAGCTGGAATTTCTACCAGATTTTTATTGACAGCGTGTCTGAATTGCTTTATCAAAAGAATTTCATTTTTATTGATAACCGGGATTATTCCTACTGAGGGGTTGTGCTCAACGACTTCTTTACTAAAAGTTTTTCCCCTGTAGGTAAACGAGTCTATTCTTAGTCTCACAGGACCATTATGAATCATTTTTGTATCTATAAAGTTGTAACCTTCTTCAGCCATTAACTAATTCAGTCGAGATTATTACTTCCGACTTATATGTCTAAATGTCATTCAGTGAACAGAAATTGGTATATTATTTGAGAAATTTGATTGACTAGCCATGATAAGAAAATATAAAGAATTGAATAACTTTGATTCAGACTGAAACTGATCATTTAATCCTCCCATAGCAAAAAATTTAATTTCAGATAAAATTTCTAGTAATAAGTGGTGGATAGAAATCATTAACGTAGCGGAAGATAGTCAAAACAATACACAAGGTGATAGTAAATTAAGTATAATGACTTTGGGATCACATTGTTCACTCCAAGTATTAAAGGGTGCTAAAGATGAGGGTTTCAAAACACTACTTGTCTGTGAGGAAAAGCGGTGCGACATGTACAAGCGTTTCAAGTTCATTGACAGTATAGTGCCTGTAAAAAATTTCGAGGAAATCATAGATGCCGATTTCCAGACAGACCTTGTTGAAAGTTTTAATCCAATTTTGATTCCACACGGTACTCTAATATCAACCCTGGATATGGCCGCTATTGAAAGCATAAAGATTCCTATATTTGGGAATAAATGGATCTTAAGATGGGAATCTGACAGGGTTCTTAAACAACAATTGATGAACGAATCTGATCTTCGTTCTCCTGTTCAACTTGCATCCAAAAATGAGATTAATGGATTGTGTATTGTAAAATTACACGGTGCGGCTGGTGGCAAGGGATATTTTCTCGTTACTAATAAAAAGGAGTTTGAGGAACAGGCACAAAAACTAGTCGAATCCAAAACTATAAAGTCTGAAAAAGATTTGTTTATTCAAAAATATGCCAATGGTGTCCCGGTTTATCTTCAATATTTCTATTCTCCCATAAGCAATGAACTAGAGCTATTGGGGATTGATAGAAGATACGAAACCGATATAGATGCTATTGGTCGAATACCATCAAAATACCAGCTTTCTTCCATCATAGAACCGTCTTATACCGTAGTTGGAAACATCCCTATAGTATTAAGAGAATCTTTGCTACCTGAAGTTTATGACATGGGTGAACGATTTGTAAAAGCATCGAAGAAATTGGTGCCACCAGGCATGCCGGGCCCGTTTTGTATTGAAGGAGTGTATGATAATACAGCAAAGTTTACTGCATTTGAGTTTTCAGCCCGAATCGTTGCTGGAACCAATCTCTTTGTTTCAGGATCTCCTTATTCGGACTTGTTATATGATGTCCCTATGAGCATGGGTAGAAGGATATCTCTTGAAATCAAGAGGGCCAGGGAACTCTCTAAAATAAGGTTAATTACGACCTGAGGCTAGATAGATTTTGTTGAGAGTGCAAAATCTTTTCTCTTGTCTAATTCAACCAATAAATCCATTCCTTCTTTGGTTATAACGTAATATTTCGAATTCTTTAAAACGTAATTTTTCATTCTTTCAAGATGGTAATAAATAGAACCAGTCGATAATCCTGTGAGAGATCTAATCTCAGAAAAGCAAGCAGAGCCGTTTTTTTTGACTATAGCTCTTAATATCTTGATCCTTGTTTGCTTGGCTCTAAGCTGCGTATCTTCCATCAATTCTATATCATATAACTCTGTTTTTTTTATCCCTTGTGGTTTTGTTTAACATAACTTGATTATATAAGAATTAGCTGAACTTTTTTTCCGCATTTGGTTTAGGTCTAGTTGATATGCAAAAAAATAATAGATTTGTGAGAGTATTTTAAGATGAATGTGGTTTTGAATTGAATAAGATTTATTGGATTTGCCTAAACGATACTTAATTTTTGATTACATTCTTACCTTTATCTGTAGGAATAATCTTTATTGATTCATTAGTCAATTTTCTATCAAACTGATTACCATCAAATATTCTATCTAGAAATATCGCCAACGCTGCTATTTCTGAATGAGGTTGATTTCCTATGGCAATATTGTAGTCAGCCAAAAAATAGATTTCTTTTGGAACTTTCTCGGCACCAATAATTACAAGTACATTTTGATTTAGTGCCTTTATTTCTGTAATTTTCTCATTTATCAATGCACCGTACATTGTAAGGTGAACAACAATTCCGCCATTTGCTCTCCAGTTCTTGATAACTTGTTTCCAATTGTCTATAATCTCAAGGTGAAATTCATTCTCTCCACCCCATCTTTTGTTGACCTTTTTTAGGGTATTTTTGATTTCGTCATCAACATCTGTCATATAGATATTGTTACATCCTAATGCACGCGAAACTAACACGGCATGAGTCGTTGTTCTGTCATCTCTTACCAACCTGTGACCAATCCTTAATACCGAAACAGCAATAGTATGATTTGGATTTTCTTTAATGAATGAATTTCCGTTTTCTGTTTGCAACGATTCTTGGCTCCTGTTCGCAAATCAAATTTTAGGGTTGGTCTTCTTCCAAATTTTGTTCGTTGGCATTGACATAAAGTTTTATTCCCAAAAATCTCTCCAGTTTTTTTGCTAAAATTTCATCTGGACGAATAGATCCGGTTTCAACCTTTCGGATCAGAGTTACCTTTTCGTTAATTTTTTGACCCAATTGATCATGTGTAAGACCCTTTTTGCTTCTGGCATTTCTTATCAATGATGGGAACTCATGATCAAGTATCATTTCATCCATCATGTTAATTTTTTTAAGAGGTGGGGGCTTGATCCTTGGAGGGGTGGATATTATTTTACGCCTATAAAGATTTCTTGAATTTTGAGACGTCCCAGCGGCATTGTAGGGAACATAAGTAGGTCGGGTAGCCATATTGCTTGCAATTGCAGTGCCTTTCGATGATGTAGGATTTCTTATAGAATTGGTGGGCTCAACTGGTTTGCCTCTTCTTGAACATGATAAGCAAACATTAAAAATTGATTTTTCAATAATTACTTTTTTACTAACATCGGTATGTTTTCCACATAATTCACAGAAAGAAGCCATATGCAATGATAATTAGACAGATCTAATTTATTAGGCTTTGTTAAAGAAGAATAAATTCCCATATGGGGTTTTACACGAAGCAAGAATCATGAATTTAGATGTTAATCAGCGAACCTTGAAAACCAAGTAATTAGATATGTCCAGTAAGAACTAGTGCCCCCAAGAGGGGGGACTTGTTTTTGTATAAATAGGCGGGGTGACATCAACCTTCTCTATTAATTCTATTTATATACATTTTCACGATATATTAAGAGTTGAAAGCGTAAACCATGCAAGAAGCTTATATAGTTGACACCAATTCCGAATGAATTTTCCATATATATATGAGTATAATAAAACTCCTTACAAAACACATAAAGTACTCTCAGACTATGAATTAGTTCATCAAGTTAACTTTTTATCAGATCAAATCCCATACTTTGGTTTTTATTATCGTATTAGTTAATTCAAGCATTTAATTGAAAGAGCTGTTTGTAAATCCATATCAAAAGATCTGCTCTCATGTAGATTTTGTATTTGGCAATGGGATAAGCTCATCGCTTTCGTCTAATATAGACATAGAATATTCAAAAAAAACAGGAAAAATAAAGAGTTTTAGTGCTAATGGGAAACTGATAGGGACTTTTCGAACCGACGGTGGGATAGCGCTGACAATTTATGGTGCAACTCTTTTCCTTAAAGAAAGTCAATTTCTTCAAAACTGTATTGTTCCGATAGAAGACGCTGTACCATTTGTTTCTGAAGGCAGATCATTGTTTGTCAAACATGTACTTCACTGCGGCTCAAACGTTAGGTGTGGCTCTGATGTGGCAATTATTAACAAGGATCAGTCGATTTTGGCTGTGGGCCGTTCGCTACTTCCATTCAACTACTACTCTAATGGGGACAAGGAGTGGGAACTGAGTTCTAGCGGTCGATCTCAGATCCGTGGTATAGGTGTCAAGATTAGAGAAGGAATAAAAAGCAGAACTGCGTAGTATTTTGGATGATGCGTTCAGGCAACAGAGATATGCGAAGGATGCTTGACCGAATGGGGTTAGATATGAAGGATTTGGGATCTGTAGAAGAAGTGATCATTAAGACTGATGTAAAGGAAATATATCTAAAAAAACCACAAGTCGTAGAAATGAAAGGTAAGGATAGTACTATTTTTCAGGTTGTTGCTAGCGATATTGAAGAGACCAAACGCGATGTCCCCTCATTTAAGGAAGAGGATATTGTATTAGTAATGCAGCAAGCAAATGTATCCAAAGAAAAAGCAATAGTAGCACTTACGGACACAAAGGGTGATATTGCTCAAGCAATACTTAATCTGACGGTTTAGATTGCTTTTTTAAAACCACCATTAAATCTAAAATTTTCAAATTTAATAACTTGATTTTAAAATGTGTTTAATAAATTAATTATGAACATAAAAATTCTTTTAGTGCATGTTGAATTAAGGATATATGTCTGTATTTGACCATGAATATCAAATTCTGTAAATAGATGGGTGGAGTGTAAATAACTCAATAATTATGAGTAATCTTTAATAGCCTTGTAAATGCAACCTAAATTATAACAATAGAAATGTTCAACTTAACAAGTTGTCCACCAGTTATTGTTGCGACAGTTTCAGGGAGATCATATTATCGAATCACAAGCGTATTAAAGTCCCTAGATTTGCGATATTTGTCCTTATCTCCGGAGGAAGCTGCCCTATCTAAGGGTAGAGTTATCATTACAACTGATGATGAATCAAGGATCGTTAATAGAGAAGGTGTATTTTTAGATACTCAGTTAGAGAAATATCCGTTATCGATAAAAGCTAAAATTCTGCAAAATTGTATGGGGTATTATGGTTCCTCAAAAGAGCAATTAATTATTGGAATTGATCCTGGAAAAAGGATTGGTATATCCATACTATACTGTCAATTCGAACTTGATAAAATTATAATGTCATCTGTGCATGCTACTATTGAAAGGATTAGTTTTATATTATCATCAATCGAATCTCCAACTAAAATTGTTAGAATAGGTGACGGAAGTCTCTCTCTATCGCATCAAATAGCCGGGATTCTTAGCTCAAACTTTAAGGATAAGATAGTTATCGAAATTGTGGATGAATATGGTACATCTATAAGACAAGGTACTGAGAAAAACCGTAGTGGCATTAGAGATATGAGTTCGGCAAGAAAAATTGCTTTTAGAAAGGGAAAAATTTGGAATAGTTACAAGTAGTGAAGATAAGTTCTTAATATCGTTTGATTAATTTTATTTTGGGCGAAGTTGGCCCAGCCTGGTTAAGGTACGAGCTTCCCAAGCTCGGGATCGCGGGTTCAAATCCCGCACTTCGCACTTGCTTCGTGCGTGATTTTCACGAAAAGTTAACCTTTTAGTTAACCTTATACAAATCTGCGCTCTAGGAGGTTAACTGTGAGTTTCTTTGGTTAACCAACGCTCGTAAAAGGTTAACCAATATGATCTTTGCAAAGGATCCTCAAAACCTATATAGATCTGTGCGTGCTATACTTGTCTAAATGGACCCACTCCTAAAAGGAGTATATAGGAAAGGAGGTGGAAAGACCGTAGGGGTAAAGCTAAATGAAAATGATTTGGCAAATCTTAATTTTAGACTACGCCAAGATAGCTTTGATACTTTTAGCGAGTTTGTTCATGCATACATTGATAGAAGATATCCCAAGTATGGGAAGAGTGAACAAGCAGAAAAGCTGTTAGAGAGAATAAGGGATAGAGGAATTAAAGATCCATTAACAGGCGACTTTAGCATTGACTTTTACAAATCGATTGATAAGGAAGATATGCTCAAAGATCTCTATAGAAAGTATATTTACAAAAAGCATGCCCGTGATTTAGTAAGATATTTTGAAAGATATGCGGATATCTTTTTTACAAAACCACATATTATTCAATCAGAATCAGGTCATGTAAGAGCTTGGATATGTGACGCTATGAGAAGATTTGCCGAGTATTATGATAGAAAATATCAGAATCCAGAAGTAAAACTCTTGATAGATGAGATTATTAAAAGGTATGAAATCAACAAGAAAATGAAGATAAGAGATAGAGTTTTTGTAGCAGATAGTAACTACATAATTGAATCAGTAAATAAAGTCCTACAGATTGAAGGACCTATGGGTCTAATTGTAAAATTTGCTTTTTTTTCGGGTTTAAGAGGTGAGGAAATAACACATGCACACGAAACTCCAATATGCGAAAAATTAAGTGGTTGTGACTGTAAGAATTTACATGTTATTGAAAAAGGCAAGTTTGTTATTATAATACTAAATAGAATAGTGGGTCAAAAACGCTCTTACTTTACTATCGTTCCTTTGGATATTTGGTACCAATTTAGGAAACTAAATAAGGTAACTAAACTGGAAAGAAAGGCAGTTCACACATTACTTATGTCTGAAACAGATGGTAAAGTAATGTTGATGTATCTTAGGAAATTTCACTACAATATCTTATGTCGCTCCGAGCTCAAAGAGCAAGGAGCGGAGGTCTTGG
>QCWC01000259.1 GCA_013114705.1 Candidatus Nitrosocosmicus sp.
TTTAATATAGATGTTACTTCGGCGAACCAAAAGAGATATGTTCTTCATGAGAGAAAACCTATTAAATTGAATTTAAAATCCTTTCCAAGAGACAACAGACAAGTTAGGATATGTAATTACGACAAACAAAATGTATTCTTGTTAGAATCCAGTGGTAAGGTTGAACTAAACTATAGTGACAAAAGTTTTGAATCAACCGATTTACTAGATGAATTCATCATCATAAAACCGGAGAATTTTGATACGCAAGAAGCAATCTCGATCACCATAAAGATAGAAGAAATAGAAAATAACGTAGTGAAAGAGAGTCGTGGTTTTACTACGCTAATAGTTACCCAGTAATATCTTAAGATCCAATCTGAATATCATTGTAAAGAGCAGACTTCAAACACTCAATTGCAGATAACACTGCTAGGTAGCTTGTCTTCGGGTTAGATGGACTAGGATAATTATTTATCTTTATATAGAATTCCCCAAATTTCCATTTTACTTTCATCTCATGTTGATTAGTCGATATGAATGGGTCAACAACGACCCTGACTTTAGTTCTCTGAAATCCAATTCCTGCCATGCTAACTAGTGCCGACACATTTATGTTAGAAGGGAATTCGGAAATTGCTTCTTCAGCTGTTCCTTCAAATATTACGGTTTTCTCACCAATAGTGTTTACATCTAAATTTCTCTTAATAAAGAAGGGAGCACCCTTAATTGAATTAATACTTTTTGTGGTAATGAGCAGAACCTCATCAATATGTGCTCTCACAGCTCTTAAAATATCTGACCCGCCTATGGCGCCTGACGGGAGGTAAACCTTGCGACCATTTTCTCGTATCAGATTGTAAATTTTATTGCTAAATGTCGAATTAGAAAAAGAACCTGTGCTCATTATCATTACATCTTTTCCTTTCTCAAGCAAGGTAACGCAATATTGTTGAGCGGCCTCTATTGACGCCGCTTCAATTACAAAATGAGTTTCATCGAACACAGTTGAATTAACGAAATCATCAAAATTATTAAAAATACCATCAGGTTTATTGATTAATGATTGCTTCAGCTGATCTAATTTTTCATTGTCTTCATCAAACAATGCAGAAACTCTGCTATTAGGGACCTGTTGTTTATCTATGCTTTTTGCTATTTCATGTCCTATAGCACCACAGCCTATGAGCGAGATATTTTTAGACACTGTGTTTATTTACCTAATGGTGTTTCAAATACATTTATTTCCTCATGGCTGTTTTTCGATACAGGTCAAGGTATTTGTCATGTCCGATCTCTTCAAGTTTTTCGTTTTTCAGTTTTATCTCCTCTTTCATTTTTTGTTTGAATTTGTCAATTCGTTCAGACATAATTGGATCAGTGATTGATAGCATTGAGCAAGCTAGTATACCCGCATTTCTTGCTCCGTTAATCGACATGGTAGCAACGGGAACACCAGGAGGCATTTGAACAATAGAGAATAAGGAGTCAATTCCGTTAACGGGGTTAGAAGGGCTACAAATCGGGACACCGATAACTGGTAACGAGGTAAATGATGCAACCATCCCAGGTAAATGTGCTGCACCGCCCGCTCCACTTATGATTATTCCAATTCCTCGTGATTTAGCTGACTCTGCGTATTCGAGTAATTCGTGAGGAGTTCTGTGAGCTGAAACTATTTTTACTTCGTACTCGACCTCAAAGTCTATCAACACCTTAACGGCCTCTGACATGATTTCTAAGTCGGAATCGCTTCCCATTATAATACCTACTCTCGATATCATATTTGATCCGGCCTTTGAAGACTGATTTTGCGGTCCAATAAATCTCTTATTATCTTGACTTTTTTTATATTGTCTTGATTTTTCCAATTACTGAAAAACAATTCTCTTTGCAGTGATTTGAATTTTTATTCCTTTTATTTGGCCTCTTGTACAATGAGATATTGTTCGACCTTGTCTCTGGTGGCAAGCGGATCATTATCTGATATTAAGATCGTTACATGTCCCAGCTTTCTCTTCGGTTTTGTATCCTCCTTTCCATAGAGGTGAATTCTTGCACCAGGTAATGCCAACGTCTCCCGAATTCCAGATAAAACATATGGGCCAGTTAATCCTGCGGGTCCCAAGATGTTTATCATGATTGCCTCAGATTCTAAACTAGGTTGGGGCATAGGATAATCCAATATTGCTCTTATATGTTGCTCAAATTGAGATATTGAACATGCTTCTATCGTGTAATGACCAGAATTGTGTGGTCTAGGAGCAATTTCATTTATTAATACCTCGTTGTCTTCACCTACAAACATCTCAATACCGAAGATACCGGAGCCCTTAATCGACTCCATTGTTCTCACCGCCAAATCTATTGCTTTTCTTTTAACATCTCCACTAATACGTGCGGGGGCTATTGTAGTCTTTAAGATGTGTTCTTCGTGAATATTCTCTACCACGGGAAAATAGGAAATACATCCAGAGGTATTCCTTGCTATCATAATAGAAATTTCTTTCTTAAAATTGACAAACTTTTCTAACATACACTCACGGCCAGAAAAATATTCCAAGGCAGTCTTTATCTCGTTACTAGATCTAATTAGATAATTTCCTCTACCATCATACGAATTTTCACATGCCTTAAGTAAAACAGGATATCCAAATTCGGAGCAGACTTTGTTGACTTGATCCTCATCTAAAACTTGCTCAAAATCCGGGACGTTTATATTATTTTCCCTAAGAAATTTTTTTTGCCTATATTTGTTTTGGATTATGGATAATGTTCTAGGTGAGGGATGAACCTGTATCCCAGACCGTTCTAGATTATCTAAGGCTGTAGCATTGGCTAATTCAATTTCATAGGTAATTAGGTCAACTTCCTTCGCAAGTTCATATATCTTCTGTTCGTCTGAAAAACTCCCTTCTATAACCTTATCCGAGATACTCGATGCAGGGCAATTTAATGTGGGATCAAGTATTACTACTTTCATAGACATTCTTTTGGCTTCCATGGCCAACATCTTACCAAGCTGACCTCCCCCGATTATTCCTAATTTAATTGGTTTATTAACTGAGAATTTATCATCGTATAATGTCAATCTATTATTATCATGAATAAGTTCAATAAGAGGTAAAATAAATTGTAGAGTTATCTATTTCTTGAATATTTTTATTGCTTGAGGAGGGCACACATTTTCGCATGCTAGACAGAATATACAATCCTTCTCTCTTATCATAAATGGTTTTCTTTCTGAAGCGGGATGACCAGGTGTATCTAGCCATTCATAAACGTTGACACCATCTGACACACATATGTCAAAATCAACACAAACGTCTGTACCCCATATCCCAAGCTGTCCTGGTGCAT
>QCWC01000260.1 GCA_013114705.1 Candidatus Nitrosocosmicus sp.
ATTGTTTGACAGAGCATCAATCCTCTCGATCTTACGTGCAAATTCATTTCGTTGCATCTAGCAGACAATATCTGAGTTACAATTTAGTGTAGAATAATAGAATATCTGGGTTTATTAACATTAAACTATAAAATGATTCTGCAATTCCATTTTTAGAATAATCTCCTACCCCAGGATGTTAAACACTATCAAGAAAAATATTTGAGTATCTTTAACAAAGTAATCAACGCAATTGTTTCTGTTAACAACGAATAGTTAGGTTGTTAATGTGGTTCAGGATATCATTTTAAGTATTGATTTTTTGGAAAAATTCGTATATTAAGGGGGAGTTTAGGTCTATAATGATCCTTTCTGGCATAATCCTCTTGGCTTTGGGAATCATTTTTCAAATGTAAAGCTTATCGATAATAGGACCCACTTCTTCATTCATGTATGCTAATGAACAGTGGAACTTTTATGGATTAATCATTGCTGTACTGGAAGTTATTTCATTAACAATTGCGATATTTTGGAAGATGAACAAAAATCAATCGAAATTTTGAATAACGGTCAGAAGTTGATGATGATGTCAATATGAACCTGAATCGGTAGGGAACAGATTTATGCTGAAAATTTGAAATATTATTTCCCCATTAGTATGGTTAAGATTTTAATCCTATTAGGATCATTATTAAATTTAGATAGATAATACGATGACAATGCTGGAGGCGGATTATCTACCGTTACATTGATAATAAAGCCAATAGATTCAAATGATGATATAAGCCAAGTTCTCCATTTTTTATATTCCTCGACAGTCACCTCAGAAAGTAATTCATTTGTGCATTCCGTAATTAGCAAGAATTGACCATATTTCTTCATTTTGCTTAGCATTATTTCATAAAAATTCTTCCAATTGAACTCACGCTCTTTTCCAATATAATTGGGATGAGGAAGAACTGAAATAAACATGCTTACTGATTCATTATGAAATTTGCTGATTACTTGTTCGAAATCGTCATTGATAAACGTGATATTTTCATCATTTTCCTTGAGCAAAGAGCAGGATTCTTTATACAAGGATAGATTCGATTCGATTCCCATGAAGTATAGTTCCCGCTTTGCATTCCTAGCGGCTAGGTTGACGAGAGTTTGTCCGTTTCCTGATCCCAACTCAATTATGAGATCCCCCTTTCCCCGATATTTCCGACCGTATAGCGTTGACACTGACAAGTAATTGACACATGTCAAATTAAAGAATTATTCGTTAGGAACAAGGTTTCACTGTCTACAATTTGTGTTCATGAACGATTCATGATCGTACATTTTTCATTATAAGAGTTTGATTGAGCAAGACTTTCAAGACTAGACCGTTATAAACTTCTTCCCCTGAACTAAAGATAGAAAGGTAAATTGAATAGTTTGTCCAATCAAAATTATGGATCTGGATTTTAATAATCAAACTATTTTAATTACGGGTGGAACAGGAGCGTTAGGGTCGATGGTTACCCAACTCTTCTCAAAGTACTCACCGAAAGTAATTATCGTTACATACAGATCTGAAAGTGAGAGATCTGATACGGAAAAAGCTTTAAGAAACCAAAGTGATGAACATGATGGAGATAAGAGTAGAACTGAAATAAAATTTGTTCAAGTGGATTTGCTAAATGAAGACAACGTTAAGGCACTAGTTGAGAAAGTTATTGATGAGTTTGACCAAATTCATGTTCTTGCAAATATCGTGGGAGGTTTTTTTGGCGGAAAATTCGTAGATGAAATAACACTAGAGGAGTGGGATAAAATGATGAATATGAATTTAAAGACTGCTTTTCTAATTAGTAAATACGTTCTAAAGTCAATGAAAAAAAACCAATTTGGTAAAATAGTTCATGTGTCCTCAGCATCGGGTAAGAAGGCAAGTGGAAGGGATTCTGCATATGCCGCGTCTAAGGCAGGGTTGATTAGATTAGTGGATTCCATTAAGGAAGAAGCAAAAGAATTTAAAATAAATATCAATTGTATTTTACCAACAATAATCGATACTCATGCGAATAGATTATCTATGCCTTCTGCCGATTATTCTGGTTGGGTAAAACCACTAGATTTAGCAAGACTAATTGTTTTTCTATGTTCAGAGAATTCAAAGGTAATAAATGGTGAAGCAATTAAGACCTCAGGATATGCATAAATGAAAATAAACCTAGGGACTTCTCACAGTAATGGTGATTTTTAATAATCTGTTCAAAACTATACTGACTTCTTGACTGGCATCTCAATGGTTACACTCCAGTCTAGCTCTATTTCTATTTCCCTAAGATCGTAGATTTGAGATAAAAATTTAGAATGGCGTATAAATCAGGGGGAATATCAAAGTATTGGATAGATGTTTATAAAACTCAATTAAGGGTATAAAAAAAATTTTAACGTTTACTCAAAATAAAAAATATTTTGGACCAGTTGAATGGCCTAACTGAAACTGAAGTCTAGCCCTGCGGATCTCATTGTGTCTTCAACATTATCAAGTATGCTGTCTACTGCGGAATTATCTCCTGAATCATCAGACCATGATGAATCAGAATCGCTACTATCAGTATCAAAGTTAAATCCGAAATCGAAATCGTTCATCCCACTTGAAAAGTCAAAAGAATCGTTGTCATCATCGTCATTATTTCTGTTACTGCTACTACTGCTGCTGCTGTCATCATCATCATCGTCATTATTTCTGTTACTGCTGCTGTCATCATCATCGTCGTCATTATTTCTGTTACTGCTGCTGTCATCATCATCGTCGTCATTATTGCTACTGCTGCTGCTGTCATCATCATCGTCGTCATTATTGCTACTGCTACCGGAGCCAGTCCCACTATCACTACTTTGAGTAGTCAACGCACTTGTTGTCTTGCAACATACTGGCCCACTTCCTGTATCTTGATTAAATTGTTGAATTTGAGCAACTGGCTGAATAGCATTTGATGCTAGTGTGCTATTTCCGTTTGTTGAGTTAGAAGCAGACTCTAACATCATTTCATAGTTTGTCAATTGTGCTTGAGTAAAGTTACTAGCAGTAATATTTACAGAATAATATGCCTGTGAGGGTTGAGGGGATAATGCTACACTACCATTCGTACCAGTACCAGTATTATTACCAGCTGCACAGTATATCTTTGAAGTTATCTTGTTATTTCCTTCATTGATACTGGTATAATTACTTGAGAGTGTATATTGCCATGTTGAATAATCGTTATTTCCTTGTATTCCTGTAGG